>JAJRCO010000292.1 GCA_028678905.1 Methanomicrobiales archaeon | reverse complement strand
TTCGGCCCCTCCCGGGTGTTCATGAACTGACCGTAGAGAATGCCCCGGACTGGATATCCCTCCCGCAGGAGGATGTTCATCGCATCCCGCATGATCTGGAGAGCCTTTTCGTATTCATCGCTGGTTACAAAAGGCAGACGATGATCGGGAAGGGAATACGAACCCATTCCCCCCGTATTGGGACCGGTATCTCCTTCATACGCCCGTTTATGGTCCTGCACAAGAGGCATGGGAACGAGGTGCTGCCCGTCACAGAACGCCTGGAGGGTAAACTCCTCTCCGACCATTCTCTCTTCGAGCACCACATTTCCGTGGAGGGATCGGATATAGGCGACTGCCTGGGCCCGGTCGATCTGTTCTCCCATGATCCGGACTCCCTTCCCCCCGGTAAGACCGATGGGTTTTATAGCGAGATCGCCCGGATATTCATTCACAAAATCGATTGCACCCTCTTCATCGTGGAATACCCGGTAGCGTGGACATCCGGCAATCCCGTGCGCCTTCATCATCTCCCGGCAGAAAGCCTTATCTGTCTCCAGCCGGGCGGCAGACCGGGAAGGGCCGACACAGCCAATCCCTGCTTCTTCCAGGGCATCGCCGATCCCTGCTTCCAGAGGTGCTTCAGGACCGATGATCGCCAGTTCCGCATGGACACCGGTGGCAAATTCCACGATCCTTCGGACATTGGTCTCTTTTTCGATGAGGATGGAGGAAGCGATCCGGGCGATCCCGGGGTTCCGCCTGCTCATCGCCGAAAAGATCTCGATCCCGGTCTGGAGGGCGAGTGCACGGGAAATTGCATGCTCCCTCCCTCCACCGCCCACCACAAGGATCTTCATAGCGATCTAATGGATTTTCTCACTTTTTAATATGATTTGTTTCCGGTATTGGAATGCTCACCACGGAACGTTTTTCAGGCCTGTCGCGAATCCCAGAATGTTCACCAGACGGTGAAGAACGGGTGTCAGGATCAGAATGAACAGGAAACGGAGTGGCGTCACCTCGGTAAGGAGCCAGGAAAAGTCAAACAGGGCGAGAAACAGGAGAGCACCAAAGACGAGGTCATACTGGTCTGCGATCGGCCATTTTTCGCCACGTCCTTTACCCACCCGTCTCTTGAAAAAGCTCTTGATCAGATCACCGGTGAGTGCACCGGTGGCGAGGAGAAACACCGACGAGAGAGTCTGAGTGGGGAGAGGGGCATCGGGGAGCCCATTCTGTATGGCGATCTGGACAAGGCCGATGCCTATCCCGCCTGCAACTCCCACCAGAAATCCGCGGTATGTCTTGCCATCCCCCAGCAGCCTTTTCCCATCGAAGAACCGGGTGCCCCTGTCGATGGGAGTCCCCCCTCCTCCCACAACTGCTACAGGATTCGGAATATAGGCAGGAAGCATGATCCACAATGCAGCGAGGATAGACTCCAGATAATATTGTATATTAATAACGTCTGCCAATATGTTTAGTATACCCTGCGGCGAAAAGATTAAGGTATCGAAACTGTGAGTATGTGGGTATTTCCGTTCCGAGGCCCGTATGTTACTGAAAAATACAAAGACTCTCTGCCCTGCATGCGGAAAAGTTCTCGATGCCGAACTGGTGGATGAGGATGGGAAGGTCTGGATCACCCGGACCTGTCCTGAACACGGTTTTTTCCGCCATCTCTACTGGTCCGATGTCCGGATGTTCAAGAGGTATCAGGAATACGAGGAGATCGGGAAGGGTGTTGGCAACCCCCAGACGACACGAACATCGAAGAACTGCCCCCAGGATTGCGGACTTTGCAATGAGCACCATTCCGGAACCCTGCTCGCCAATATCGATCTCACCAACCGGTGCAACCTGTCCTGTGACTTTTGTTTCGTGAACGCGAAAGCGTGCGGATACATCTATGAGCCGTCTTTCGATGAAGTGGTCTCCATGCTGCAGCTGGTTCGCTCGCAGAAACCTGTTCCCGCACCGGCGGTCCAGTTCGCGGGTGGAGAACCGACGATGAGAACAGATCTCACCGAGATCATCCGCAAAGCGAAAGAACTGGGCTTTCAGCAGGTGCAGATCGCCTCGAACGGAATCAAGCTCGCGAGAGATTTCTCCTATGTGCAGAGCCTGAAAGATGCAGGCCTGAGCACCGTGTATCTGCATTTTGACGGAGTAACCGCGGACACGGATCCCTATGTCGTCCAGCACCGCCAGGCAGTGGAAAACTGTAAAGAGATAGGCCTGGGGGTGGTGCTGGTCCCCACCATCATCAACGGACGTAACGACCACCAGGTGGGGGATATCATCCGCTACGCGGCCGCCAACATCAAAGCGGTCCGTGGTGTAAACTTTCAGCCAGTTGCCTTTACCGGCGCAGCGAGCGACGACGATATCATGAAAGAGCGGGTTACCATTCCCGACCTTGTGGAGCGGATAGAAAAACAGACCGGTGGCATTCTCCGCCGGGACGACTTCTACCCGGTGCCATCTGTGATCGCCATGTCCGACCTGGTGGAAGAGTACACCAAAAAATCCCAGATCCGGTTCACGACCCACCAGCACTGCGGGGCAGCGACCTACGTGTTCGTGACAGAGAAAGGTCTGACGCCCATCAACCGCATTATCAATGTGGACAAATTTTTTGAAGCGATGGAACAGATGACCGCACAGCTGCAGAAAGGGGGATCCATCAACCGGTATCTTACCCTGATCGAAGGGGTGAAAAATCTCCACAACTCGGTGAAAGAGAGCGAGCAGGGAGATGTCGGTCAGTTATGGAAACTCCTTGCAAAAGCGATCGTTCTTCAGGATTTCAATGCACTGCGGGATTTTCACTGGAACGCCCTGTTCATCGGGATCATGCACTTCATGGACCGGTACAATTACGACCTGGAGAGAGTGCAACGATGCTGCATCCACTATGCGACTCCGGACGGCCGCCTCATCCCCTTCTGTGCCTATAACAGTGGCCCGGTGTACCGCGAACAGGTGTGGCAAAAATTCAGGAAAACATGAATCACATTTATAAATTTTTTCCGTACTGTCGATAGGGACTTCCGGTCTGGGAATAATGGTACGGAGTACCTCCCGTACCTCTGATTCTTCCGAGAATCGGCGTGAAAAATTGCGAAAAGACCCGTTCGATCTTCTATCAGACGGGGAAAGGCAGTTCTTCCCCTTTCTCCCGGTCCATCACCAGTTTTGCTAGTGCAAGATCCTGGATTGCCAGGCCGGTCGAATCAAAGACCGTGATTTCTTCTTCTGTTTCTCTCTTTTTCCTCCCCAGAACTACCTCTCCCAAGGTCCCGGCGATATTTTCCGGGTGGAACAGTCCTCTACGAATGGGGACATTCACCTCCCCCGAATGAATCGCCTGGTCCCAATCATCCACGAAAACACGTGCTCGTGAAAGGATACGAGGATCGAGCTCCTCTTTTCCGGGTGCGTCCGCACCGATCGCGTTGATATGGGTCCCTTCATGAATCCATTCGTCCCTGATAATCGGTGTTCTAACCGGGGTGGTGGTCACCACGACCTCGCACGCACAGCACTGTTCCAGCGTGGCTGCCTTGGCGTCGTAGGATTTCCATGCATCAGCGAGTTTCTCCGCGTGGACCGCGTTTCTGCTCCAGAGACGGATCTCCTGAATATCCCGTTCGGCGATAATAGATGCGATCTGTGCCGTGGCCTGACGTCCGCTGCCGACCACGCCAAGCGACCGGAACTTTGTCGGCGCAAGGTACTTGACTGCCACACCACCGGCGGCCCCGGTTCTCAGATCGGTCAGCGCGGTTGCGTTGATGATTGCCTGAGGCAGACCGGTCGCTACGTCCAGGATAATAGTGAGAGCCATCACCGTGGGAAGGTGCTTTTCCCGGTTGTTCGGGTGCACATTGACGATCTTTACTCCTGCCATATCCAGCCCGGGGACATACGCGGGCATGGTACGAAAGTCACCGGTGGGAAGAGTAATGTACATCTTTGGCGGCATCTGTACCTTACCCCTTCCGTGTTCCGCAAAGATCTCCTCGATCGCCC
>JAJRCO010000256.1 GCA_028678905.1 Methanomicrobiales archaeon | reverse complement strand
GGCACAGCGACAGCGACACACTGGGTCGCGTTGCAGTGATGGGCTTCAGCGAGGGCTGCCAAGGCGTCGGCGCAACGCTAACCTGCCGCGACGCGTCCGCAATTGACACTGTCATTGCGTGCGATGGCATTCACACGCAGTACACTGACAGCATTACCAAGGCCATCAACCCAGCGAACCTTGGACAGTACATCGCATTCGCAAATAGTGCAGTCGCCGACGGTAAGCCTTCCGCGAATCCGGATGGCAAAGTATTCGTGATCACGCACTCGGCAATCCGGCCACCATACGCGTCGACGACGGAGACTGCCCAGGTCATCTGGCACGAGGCGACCAAAAACATTGCCGATGCGGAGAGCGCCGACTGCGGCTTCGATTGCCCTGCGGCACTCGCGGAGTCAAACCTGGCCTCTGTGTCGTGGCCCGATGCTGATTTCCCGCTGGGAACTAGTCTCCCAGGCAATTCGACGATCGACGGTTCTGGGTACACTACAATTCGTCCCAGTGCCGCGGAGACGAACTTCATGCCTCCGGCTCCATTTACGTGGAGTGGCCTCCGCGACGGTTGGACGCAGAGGCTCAATGCGAATGGTCTCCACATACTTGGTTGGTCGTATCCTACGCCAAATGGGACCAAGGATCCGACGGGCAACCGCGATCACGTGTTCCAGGCGCAGATGGTGCTGCCATATGTGTCGGCAGAGTATCTGGTCAAGCGCTGGAATCCGAATTGCGCGGTTAGCGGATTCGGTGCAGATGGCAGCTATGAGGGCTTTGGCCTTGGTGGTGCGTGTGCGCCCGGCCATGGCCGCGACTACTACTCCGGTCCCGCTGTCCCGCTGAAGAACCCGTATCCGATTGGTGTTGGAGTGCCTCTTCGCTCTGGTGCTTGTCCGGTGAATCCGGGGCAGGTTGTCGTGGGCCGGCCTGGGGATCCGTGCTGGATACCGGGGGCGCCTCTGCCCGCCAAGGAGCCTGGCACGCCTTCGGCCTTTTACGATGACGCGGGCAAAACGCTGCTTGTGCTCGGGGCGGCTGCGGCTGGAGCTGCCGGCGTATGGGCCGTTATGAGGCGGCGGCGCTGATGGCCTGGGAATATGTGCGCGTCACGGCAACTGGCCGAGTGACACTAGTCAAAGACGTGCCGTGGTGGCAAACGCAGTGGTATGACGCGTACTATGCAACATATTTTAGGAATCTTCCTGAGCAAGAGCCATATGTTGGCGACGTTTGGAGCGACGGCAACGAGACGATAAGAACGCTCGTGTACAGAGTAGACTTCGACCTGGGAAAGTCAGCTAGTATCGTTTCTCGCGTTGCTAGCTACGTCAACGGCCCTGAGTCGTATCTTGTCGGCGGAGCACTGACTCCTCCGATCGTCGCGCGGCCCGCTGCTTCTACGTCAGCGCATGCCGCGTGGCCGCTTGCGCTAGTTGGCGCCGGAGCCATCGTCGCCTGGTTCTACATTCGTAGATAGTCAGATTTGCGAATCTTTCTTGACTGTCTCGGGGATGCGTGTAAAAATTACGCATGACCTGGTACAACGGAATGGACGATAGCGAGGCGGTGGACGGCGAATCGTATCTAGCGTCCGAGCGGGCGAAGGTATTTGCGGAGCGCGTGGCATCGTT
>JAJRCO010000085.1 GCA_028678905.1 Methanomicrobiales archaeon | reverse complement strand
CTGGCGAGGCGTATGAACCCAAATCTGTACATCATCGTGCGCACGCGCTATCTCCAGGAGGTGGAGCCTCTCTACCGACTGGGAGCAGACGAGGTACTTCCGGAAGACTTTGAGACCTCAGTTGAAATATTCACCCGTGTGCTGAAGAAGTACCTTATCCCCCGTGACACCATCGACAAATTTATCGCCGAAGTGCGGGCGGACAATTATCAAATGCTCCGCAGCCTTCCCCGCATGTCTGCTACGCTCTCGGATCTGACTATCGATCTGCCTGACATCGAAATCTCCACATTCCGGGTAGTCCCCGGTGCGGCGGTTTGCGGAAAAAGCCTTGGGGAGATAGCGCTGCGCAAACGTCATGGTGTGACCGTCGTAGCTATCGAAAGAAGTGGCCAGATCCTCGCCAACCCTGGAGCAGAAGCCACCCTCGAAGCACAGGACCGGGCAATCATTCTGGGAACCCCGGAAAAGATCGCCGAGGCCGCCTCTCTCTTTCTCCCGCCAGAAACGGCTCGATCCTCCTAGTGCCTGAAAATATCAATGTAAGGTGTATTTACTTGCCATATCCACAGAGTGGTTACTGTGTACCAAATGAATGAAATCGCCCCGAACCCAATTCTTGTGCTCTGCCGATCAGAAAATGGGAGAGGATCACGACGAAACGACGACCAATTGTTCCGAAGGGGGTGAATTCTGGAAGACTAGACGCAAGCCGAAAAAAAGTAGTCATCTGTTCTTATCACAAGATGCGATACCAACGGGGATCTATTGCTCCGGGCAGGCCCCGAGATCTTTCCTCCGGTATGCCTGCCGCAGGATGGTGGTGATGTTCTTTACCGGCCGGTCGGCAAATCCCGCGATGTGATACTCACAGAATGGGCAGCAGCTGACGATCACGTCAGCACCGGTTTTTGCCAGTTCTTCCGCTCGTTTCTTTCCCAGGGCGGAAGATACCTCCGGGCACCCGGACCGGGTCCCGCCACCTGCCCCACAGCATTTCTGCGGGACTTCGATCATCTCCACCACATCTTTAAGGAGGATACGGGCGGGTTCACGGAGTCCCTGGCCCCGGAGAGCATGGCAGGGATCATGGTAGGCAACCCGCAGGGGAAGACGAGCCGGTTTTTCTATTCCGAGCTCGGTGAGGATTTCGGTGATATCTTTTACGACGAAAGGGGTGCGGTAGTCGTTCTTCAGTGTTGATCCGCAGCCCGCACACATGGTCACCACTGTGTCGATACCCCGGGAGGTAAAGGCCTGGATGTTCCGACGCTGGAGATGATCCAGAAACTGTAACTGACCGGTGCGTATCAGGGGTGATCCGCAGCAGACCTGCTCGTGGGGAATGATCACACGGATACCGTTTCGGCGGAGCACTTCGATCGCATCCAATGCAGATTCGGGAAGCCGGAAGTCATACATGCATCCCACGAAAAAACCTACCGTCTTTCGCGGCTCGCCATCCGGTTCAATCACCTCCGGCACCTGTTCGAGGAATGTAGATTTACCGCGGGGAATACTCCGTCCCGTCTCTTGAATCAGCTGCTCCACCTCGCGATGGCGGGGAAGAGTGAGCCCTTTGCGGTTGGCAAGGGCCCGCAGCTTCTCTATCGCCTTGCCCGGTATCTGTATGTTCTTTGGGCATACCTTCCAGCAGTTCTGGCACGTGGTGCAGGTGAAGAGACCATCTCGTATCGCCTCCGTAATACGATCGGCATGATCCCGAGGATCAAGAGTGAGACGCATCTGCTGGCGCATGGCGGTGGGGCCTGTAAATTCGGCCACCTCCATTGCCGGGCAGACGGAGACACAGGCCAGGCATTCGATACACTCCCGCAGCGGTTTTATCGCTTCCACTTCTTCACGCGTGGGTGGGCGCTGCTCGCTTTGAGATAATATGCCCGCCAGTCGCGAAAGCGCTGGCTGCATATCGATCACCAGGTCCTTTTTAATGGGTAGGTTGAGAGGTTCGATGGTGATACCATCCCTGGCCTCTTCCATACAGGCAAGCACCGGCGTCCCGTCTACTCGCAGGGCGCAGCTCCCACACTGGCCGGTCCCGCAGCAGTAGCGGTAGGAGAGTGTGGGATCTCTCTCGTGAGCGGCATGTAGAAGGTGCAGGACCCGGGCCCCTTCCTCAACATCTACGGTGCAGGTGTCATAATGGGGCTCGGAATCGCAGGCCGGGTCAAACCGATAGATACGGGCAGTGATCCTCAACCTGCTACCTCCTGCCGCATAATTCCCTGGCTAGCGAGGGAGACCCAGGTGTGTCCGTACGGAGACGTCGCTGCATCCCAGGTCTGCTTCACGTCGCTCCTAACGTGTGCTCCCCGCGATTCCGGACGCAGGAGAGCGGATCGGGCAACGAGGGATGCGGACAAGCACATGTTCCGGACGGTGAAGCACTCTGTGATGTTCTGGGAGCTGACGGCGCAGACCGGCACGTCGAGAAGGGATTCCGTCACCTTGAGCGCGTCACGGAGGCCTATCTGTGTCCGGAAGATCCCCGCATTCTCCCACATCGCTTTCTGCAGCTGTCGGGAGACCACCCATGGGGGCGTCGTTCCCGAGAAAAACCGCTCCACCCGGTTCTCCACTGCCTCCAGCTGGAGAGGATCGATCCTTCCCTGGCGGGAGGGTGCCCTTCCTGCGGATTCGCCCGCTCTCTTCCCAAACACCTGAGTTTCGGCCAGTGCGTTCCCTCCCAGCCGGTTCGCCCCGTGCACACCGCCGGCGACCTCCCCGCAGGCACAGAGACCTGATAGGGAGGTCTTTCCTTCGGGATTGATCTGCAGTCCTCCCATGATATGATGCGCAGTAGGCGCGACCTCCATAGGCTCGCAGCGGATGTCGACACCGAATTTGAGGAATTGTTCGAGCATCACCGGAAGACGTTCTTCGATCTTTTTCGCAGGCAGGTGTGTCACGTCCAGGTATACACCTTTGCGGGAGGTCCCTCTGCCCTCTTCCACCTCTGTGGCGATCGCCCGCGCAACCACATCCCTGGTGGACAACTCCATACGCTGCGGATCGTACCGTGCCATGAACCGTTCGTCCTCGGCATTGAGCAGAATCCCACCTTCTCCGCGAACCGCTTCCGTGACCAATCTGCCCCGGACATCATAGGGATACACCGCACCAGTCGGATGAAACTGCACCATCTCCATGTCGATAAGCGTCGCACCCGCCCGGTATCCCAGTGCATATCCATCCCCGGTTCCGGTGGCTGAGTTCGTGGAGATGTCGTACATACGGGTTCCGCCTCCGGTGGCCAGCACGGTGCAGTCCGCACGGATCACCGTCATCTCGCCGGATCGGGCATCCATCGCCACGGTTCCGATCACCGCGTCCCCCTCCTTGAGCAGCTCAAGTACCGCCATCTCCTGCAGGATCTTGACATCGCTATTCCTCAGGTGTTCAAGCAGGGTGAGCATCATCTCATGGCCAGACCGATCCCCTGCATAGCAGGTCCGGGGAAACCTCTGTCCACCGAAAGACCGCTGAGCCGGGAAGTTATCCGAAGAGATATCAAACAGGGCTCCCCACTCCAGCAATTCCCGAAACCGTTCGGGGGATTCTCGTACCAGAACCTGCACCAGGTCCGGGTCGTTCAGATAAGCTCCTCCCCGCAGAGTATCTTCCTCATGCAGTACGCAGGAATCCCCTGCCCGGAGAACCGCGTTATAACCGCCTTCCGCCATCGGAGTGCAGCCTCCTTTTCCCACTACGCTCTTCGAAATAAGAACGGTATCGCCATATTTCTGCGCTTCAATAGCCGCTCTCGCACCGGCCCCCCCACTCCCGATTACCAGGACATGGCAGGAGATTACATCGTCTGCACGCATCTGTATTATTAGGTGAGATGTACGTACATAAAATAACTGTACCGGAGGCAAGCCTTAATGAGGCTTTTAATGAAATTCGGCGGCACTTCAGTGGGCGATGGGGAAAGAATGCGGCGGGTGGCAGAGATCATTGCCCACTCCCGGCAGGATGGAAACGAACTCGCGGTGGTTGTATCGGCGATGACCGGGGTCACTGATCAGCTGATCGGGATGGCCCTTGAAGTGGCGAACGGTGTACGAAAACCACCAATCGATCCGTTCATCGATTCGCTTCGCGAACGGCACCGCAAAGCGCTCGAGGTTGCTGCACCCGACCTGGTCAACGAGGTGGGGACGACTATGGATGAACGCCTAGAGAGCCTGAAGAATATTTTCAATGCGGTGTTCAATCTGTCCGAGCTGACCCCCCGTTCCCGTGATTATATCATCTCCTTCGGCGAACGGCTATCTGCTCCGATTCTCTCGGCCGCCCTCCGCCACCAGGGAGTCCCCTCCCAGGTCCTGGATGGCTGCGAAGCGGGAATTGTCACCACTCCGAACCACGGGGACGCGCTGGCTATTCACTCCTGCGAGGCACGAATCAAGGGAAGAGTCGCTCCGCTTCTCTCCATCTCGGTCCCGGTAATTATGGGTTATATGGGATGCACGGAACGGGGCGTGGTGACCACACTGGGAAGAAGTGGATCCGATTATTCTGCCACCATCGTGGGGGCAGCGATCGGGGCGGATGAGATATGGATATGGACTGATGTAGACGGGGTCATGACTTCGGATCCCCGTCTGATCAAGGATGCCCGGGTTGTTCCCTCTATCTCCTATCTGGAAGCGATGGAGCTGTCGTACTTCGGAGCAAAGGTCCTCCATCCCCGATCTCTTGAGCCCGCCATGCGTAAAGACATCCCCATCCGGGTGAAGAACACCTTCAACCCGGGTTATCCCGGTACCCTGGTCTTCCGGGAAGGTCGGGTGGACACGAGGGTAGTGAAGGCGATCACCCTCATCGATAAAGTGGCACTGGTGAACGTGACCGGGGTGCAGATGATCGGCCGACCGGGGGTGGCCAAGACCATCTTTGCCGCACTCGCCGATAAGGACGTGAATATCATGATGATCTCCCAGGGGTCCTCGGAGGCAAATATCTCGCTGATTATCGAGGAATCGCACCTGGAAAATGCCCTGGAAGCCCTGTCCGCGGTCCACAAATCGGGCTATTTCCGCGAGGTGGCTTCGGATCGGGACGTGGTGGCGATTGCTGTGGTGGGAGCAGGGATGGCCGGAACTCCCGGGATCGCCGGACGCATATTCACTGCCCTGGGTGCAGCCTGCATCAACATCGTCATGATCTCCCAGGGGTCCTCTGAGGCAAACATCTCCTTGGTGGTGAAGACCGCCGAAGGAGTAAAGGCGGTCCAGATCCTCCATGATGAATTCCGCCTCGCGGAGGTACCTGATGAGTAGGCACACCTACCGTAGTGCCGGAGTAGACATCGACCTGGAGAAACGGGCCATCGAAGCCCTGGTAAAAAGGCTTACCTTCCGCAGGCAGGGACCGTACCCCATGAAGGGGGAGATCGGGCACTTTTCCGGCCTGATCGAGTACGGAACCCAGGTACTGGCCCTCACCACCGACGGAGTGGGGACAAAGATACTCATTGCCGACCAGCTGCAGGATTGGCGGACTATCGGGATTGACTGCATTGCCATGAATGTGAACGACCTCTACGTAATGAACGTGGAACCCGTCGCGTTTGTCGATTATATCGCCGCGGATACCATCACCGAAGAGGTACTGGAACAAATCGGGGTAGGGCTGAATGAAGGGGCTCGCCAGGCCAATATCAATGTGGTGGGGGGAGAAACCGCCACCCTGAAAGGGATTATCAAGGGCCTGGATCTGGCCGGTACCTGCCTGGGTATCCAGAAGAAAGATCGGGTGGTGACAGGAGAGGGGATACGGCCCGGTGATCAGATCGTGGGAATCCCATCCAGCGGCATTCACAGCAACGGCCTTACCCTTGCACGTCAAATCGTGGAGGATTCCGGGGGATACGGGAAGAATCTTGAGGGAGGGAGCACTCTCGGTGAAGAGCTCCTCCGGCCCACCCGCATCTATCACGAGAGCCTGAAGGTCTGTGCTGCCTGCACGGTACACGGGATGGCGCATATCACCGGAGGAGGCCTGCTGAATTTCCTCCGCCTCACGTCCTATGGGTTTGATTTCACCGATCCTCTACCGGTACCTGCTATCTTCCGCTACCTCCAGGGGCAGGGCAACGTTTCCCGCGAGGAGATGTACCGAACTTTCAATATGGGGATGGGATATGCATTCGTTGTTCCCGAAGATCAGGTCCATGCTGTGCAGAAATTCCTGCCGGATGCACGCGTGGTAGGAGAATGTGTGAAGATGCCGGGAGTGCGCATCGAGGGAGAACCGGTTCGGTACCGCTGAGCGACACGGAAAACATTTCTTTTTGGCCGAATCCCACTCTCTGTTCCGAGTCGAAAATTCAGGACCTAAGGTAGCCTGATCCCTTTATCCGATCAGACTAAATGCCTCTCGTTTTCTCGGACCTTCGAATAGTTTTCAGGAAATATCCCAACGCAAGCTCCGTGGTTGTATTATCACCGGGGCTCCGAGGGATAACGCAGGTCTCACCAAAATAACCTACGGGGTCGTCATCGTTATTCTTCCGGCTGGTAGGGTTCCTTCGAAGCGGCCTTACTGATGATGGCACTGTTACCACAGGGATCTTCGATCACCAGCGTGAAGGGAATCCCGCCCTCCAGGGCCTGGTTGATCTTTTCTTGTATCTCCCGTGCACGGGGTATGTCCTCCCCTTCAGCCCAGGAAATGACGCTTTCTACCGCTTCCATTACCCGCCACAGGACCCCCTCCACGTTGGAGACGAATCCCTCGCATGCGGGACCCGGTTCGATGGTCACCCCAAGTTCCGGGATACTCATGATTCCGCTCGTGCTGCGTACCACCCGGATGGCCAGATCCTCTGCCGACCGGACAGGGACCCTCCACCGCAACGGCTCCCCTCCACCGGTAATCATCGTGTCCGTGTGTCGGAAACCACAGTCGCAGAGGGCTGAGGTGATAAGAATCTCTGGAAAATAGGGGATATCCTCGGTTTGATATGTGTATTCTATATCTTTTTTACACAGCGGACAGGGTGCTCTGAGGGTATACCTCACTCAGGCCCCACCAACTTTATCGCGGGATATTTTCACCGACATAGGGGTGATCACCACATATCTCTGATCCCCCAGACCGACGATATCGCCGTTAACGTCCCGGGCTACTTCTTTGAGATCTTTGAGCACCCGCTCGTAGGTAATGCGGTCCATCTTCAGCTTGGTCACATCCACGATGACAATGTTACCGTTATATACCTCGTCTTTCACCCGCGGGGTATCCTTCAGGTCTCCGATGGTGGCCACCTTTACATACATGGAGGCCGCTTCTTCGCCCTCCGCACCTTCAAAGGCCTGCAAGTCGAGCTCCATGTAGTCGTCTTCGCTGACAGAGGGGTTCCTGCCAATGATGCTGTCCAATAACTTGCTCATAACTGAGATTAGAATGGGATAGATATATTATAATATCTTTCTTCTCTGAAAATTACACTTCCAGCCGCCAGAGCAGGTCTCCTACAAAATGAATCGTTTTACACATCTTTCCTTTGGTTTCCAGACGAATCTGCTCTGCATCATACAGGGAAACCGCCACCGCGATCGGTTTTCCGTGCAGCTCTTCTGCAATAAGCACGGGAGTATCGGATTTTATATCATCAGTAACCGATCTGATGCCCGGCCGCATGACATCAGCCCCGTTGACCAGGAAGGGTATGGCTCCCTGATCGATCGTCACCCTCCTCTGGGGGAAGGGGCGTTCCAGTGCACCTTTCAGTGTGGGGAAGACCCAGGTTTGGTATCGCATGAGCAGTGGCTGGCGATTCACCAGGTACAGGGTGAAGGGAGAATCGGTCTCTACTTTCTCCATGCGGTCCGTCCGGAACAGTTCTGCCCCCTCTCCGATCTGGGATCTCAACTTCTCCATGACCTCCGCAACCTCATCCTTCCTGATAGAATGTCGCTTTCTGATGACGATGTCTGCCATTTCCGATATATTCTCCTCTCGGCAAGCAATAAAACGTTTGGGGGAGGAGAAACACGGTATCTTTAAGTATGAACCTCACTCAAGTACTTACTCCAGACCAGCATATCGGGATTTTTATGACCAAGAGACCGATGGATATTTTAGACCAGGTTTTAAACCGCCAGCCCGTGATCGTATCGTTAAAGGGAGGGAGGGAACTCCGGGGTATTCTGCAGGGATATGACATCCACATGAATTTAGTCCTGGACAAGGTAGAGGAGGAAGTGAACGGTCAGGTCACCAAAGTTGGAACCCTGATTGTGCGCGGAGACAACGTAATTTACATATCGCCCACTCTGGGCTAGGAGGAATGAAGCGATGACGAAAGGCACACCATCCATGGGGAAGCGGACCAAGACCATGCACGTGGCATGCAGAAGATGCGGAAGTATCTCCTACCATGTCCGTCACAAGGTATGTTCGGCCTGCGGTTTCGGAAGGAGCGCACGATTAAACAGCTATCGCTGGTGGAATAAAAAGCCTAAAAATCCCACTCATTAGGATCTTTTCATGTGTGGAATCGTTGGCATCACAGATGCTGGCGGTGTCTCTTTTTCCTTATATTATGCCCTGTACGCCCTTCAGCACCGGGGGCAGGAAAGTGCAGGGATCACCACTTCTGACGGAAACCGGGTATTTAAATTCAAAAGGGAAGGACTTGTCGCCGAAGTTTTCAACCAGGACATCTTAGAATCTCTGGAGGGACGGGTAGGAGTCGGACACGTCCGCTATCCCACGACCGGAGCAAACCTGCCGGAAAATGTGCAACCTTTTAACTTCCAGTATCGTGACCATTATTTTGCCCTTGCCCACAACGGAAATCTGGTAAATGCCGAAGAACTCCGTCAGGAATTTGAGCGGCGGGGGGATATCTTCTCTACCACCACCGATACAGAGCTCATCGCCAGTATCCTCATCGAAGAATACCGGAGGGCAGAGAATCTTGAAGATGCGGTGGTGCACTGCATGCGGACTCTCCGTGGTTCCTATTCGGTGGTGATGCTCCTCGATGGCACTCTATATGCATTCCGGGACCCAGCCGGGATCAAGCCCCTGTGCATCGGAAAGCTCCCGAGAGGGTACATTGTTGCATCAGAGAGCGTGGCTATTGATGCCCTCAATGGGGAACTCCTGCGGGATGTCCGCCCAGGGGAGCTTATCCGCCTGGATAATCGGGGCCTGTTCAGCATGCAGATCGCCGTCGCAAACCATCGGGCTCATTGCATATTTGAATACATATATTTCGCCCGGGCGGATGCGATACTCGAAGGGAAGCTAGTATATGACGTCAGACGACGTATCGGCGGAGCTCTCTACGATGAAGCGCCGGTACAGGCAGATATGGTGTCACCGGTGCCCGATTCCGGGATCTCCCTTGCCATCGGCTATGCGCATCGTTCTTGCATTCCATTCCTGGAAGGACTGATGAAGAACCGGTACATGGGAAGAACGTTTATCAAAACCACCCAGGAAGAAAGAGAACGTGCGGTACGGATCAAGCTGAATCCGATTCACGACCATATCCGTGACCGATCAGTGGTCCTGGTCGATGACAGCATCGTCCGCGGCACTACCATGGGACATATCGTGGATCTAATGCGCGAGGGAGGAGCTGCGGAGATTCATGTTCGTATCGGCTCTCCCCAGATCATTGCCCCCTGTTATCTGGGAGTGGACATGCCCACCCGAGAAGAACTGATTGGCAGCAACAAAGCGGTGGAAGAGGTCAGGAAACATATCGCCGCCACCTCGTTGCATCATGTCTCTCTTTCCGCCCTGGTCGAAGCCATCGGGCTGGACCAACAGGACCTGTGCATGGGCTGCCTTACCGGACGTTATCCCCTGACCATCGGGGGAGAGGCCTGCGTTCCCCGCCTGATTGACATCGTGGGGGGAACCTATCAGACAGAACTCGAAAACTTCGGAAAAGGAAAAGGCAATCAATCTTTGGCACAATAAGGGAGTAGCGAGGGATGGATTTGAACCATCGATCTACGGGTTATGAGCCCGTCGGGATATCCTGACTACCCCACCTCGCTATGCAGGCACTATACTTTCTCGGTTGTTGATAATATAGCTATCGTGAAATCGCGCCAATTCATTTGCTTTAAAACGACAACCGATGCATCCCCATACGACCGAACAGATTATTCTGCGGATAAGCCACAGTAGCTTACCTGATTACCTTTTCCAGGATCAGGAAGATAAGTGCTCGGGATATCAGAGGAAGATATCCTATGAGGCCATTTTTTGTATCTTTCGCATTTAAAAGCTGTTCCCCAGAGGCTCAATTTCGATCCCGAACAGGATGATCCACTGATCTTGCTCTATCTCGATGTAACATCGAATGTCGACAAAAGGCATCAGGAACAGCTCCAGCAGCTGGCACAGCGAGAACTCCAGGACAGGGGTTTGATCGGCTGGAGGTGGAAATAACCTTTTTCCAGCTGGAGGAAAATCGGTGGGTGACAAGTACGGTAGATCTTATCAACCGGAAGTTCATTGATTGTGTCATGGATGATGAACTTCGGCAGATCCGGGAGAGGAAATTAAAGGAGCTGCAGGAAACAATGAGCACAAAGAAAAAAATCGCGGTCCTGTTGGTAGAAGAGAGTAATTTCGAGGAGTTCATCACCAGGAATTCTGCGGTGGTGATAGATTTCTGGGCTGAATGGTGCGGTCCTTGTCGCATGGTGGGGCCAGCCGTCGAGAAACTAGCCCAGGAATTTGGGGGAAAAGTGGTGTTTGGAAAATGCAATACTGATTACAACCCGCGCATCGCGACGAACTACCAGATCTCTGCGATACCCACCCTTCTCTTTTTTTCCCATGGGAAGCTGGTGAATCGGGTGATAGGCGCCTATCCAGAAGAGGCTCTGAGAAATCAGGTTGCCCGCACGTTCGGCTCACCAGGCTGACTGCCCTGGGTGATGGATCAGTTTGTCGTAATTTTAGCCGCTAGGATAAAGTCATTCCACGACAGACCGCCCATTCCATAGGTATAAAGCAGCACATCCACATATCGCCCCTGGGTAATGCAGATATCAGGAAAATGGCCCTCTCCGAAGGCGATAGTCACCACATCGTTGGTACACTGTACGCACTCCCAATAGTCTCTGCACGAAAATCGCCTGTACAGATGGCCATTTTCCAGTCTCCACTCGGGTACTTCTTTCAGCAACACCCCTATCTCCCTCCGGGTGAGCGGAGGGGTTCCCGGTTCGATGGTGGCACATTTCCTGTACAGCAGATCCATACCAGTGGTCGTATTCATTGTCCAAAAAAGGTTTTGCAGGTTACATGGACACGGTTTTTGCGTCCCGGTTTTTCAGTAACAGCACCAGACCCATCGCGAGGATCGATGCGGGCAGGGCAAGGACGAGCGGATCCACACTGGGCCAAGGGGCAGGAAGGAAGTTCATATTCCCGAACAGAACACCGGAGATGAGCAGATCTTTTGCGATCGTCTTATTGATGAACGCTCCCCGATGAACCACACTACGACGCCACACACCAGACTCCACTTGGCAGCAGTGGCATCCGGATTCTTGCTGTATAGAGCATGTGTGAATGCGGGGAGAAACGCGAGGCAGTAAGCCATATGAACATAGCAGTTGCCCATGCGATGATACTCCCAGGCATCACAAAGGCAAGAATAACACTGACAACGATCATCAGCATCACCCCTTTTTGGCTTGCCCCCAGGGAGGGGCGGTGTTCCCGGGTATGCCGCCAGATATCATATCCAAGTGCGGTGCCCATCGTGTGAAAAAGGGACGAGAGTGTGGACATCGCCGCCGCAAGGAGCATGAGCATGAACAGTGCCACAAACCAGTCCGGCATGGCCGCGTTGATATACAGGGAAATGATCTTATCGACGTTCCTCCCGCAACCGTTAAGGCAATCTGCTGGCTGTGCTGGTAAAAGTACACGTTAGTCAGCGCTCCAACGGTAAAGGCAACCCCGGTCATCATGAGGATGAAAGGGCCCCCAACCAGAACTGCGCGGTTCAGGGACCGCGAATCTTTCACCGTCATGAAACGGACAATCAGCTGGGGCTGGGCCAGCACGCCAATTCCGACACCGAGAATTATGGTCGTCACCATGGTAAACCAGATAGGAGATCCGAGGACCGGCATCGCAGTCCAGCCGGTGAGACCTCCTGCGGCGAGGGATTCCGGCACCAGATTGCTCATCGCGGTCAGTGCGGTATGGGCTTCCACCACCCCCCCCAGGAACACATAAGTGAATACGAGGAGAACGGTCATTCCCACGAGCATGATCGCCCCCTGCAAGGCGTCTGTATACATCACCGCGATAAGTCCCCCGATGATCACGTAGATTGCCACGATCATCGCAAATCCAAGGAGTGCCACATTGTAATCGATCTTAAGCGTTTCCTCGATAAACCGGGCCCCGCCTATCAGGATCGCGGCGGTGTAGAGTGGCATCGCCACCACAATGATCAGGCCGGCCGTGTACTGCATAAAGGAGGACCGGTAACACTTCCCCCATCAGATCGGGGAAGGTGACTCCCTTGAGCCGGCTGCCGATTTTCCGGGTCTTTTCTCCGAAAACGGTGAATGCGATGAGGATTCCTACCGCGATATTCAGCACGGTGAGCTAGAGCACACCCATCCCCAGTTGTCCCGCCACACCACCAAACCATACGATGGCCGAAGTGCTGATAAAGGTGGCTCCCTAAGAGAGGGCAAGGATGATGGGGTGGGCTTTTCTCCCCGCCACCATATAATCCTCTGCTTCCTTGGTGTGTTTGTACCCGAAGTAGCCGAGCACCATGGTAGCCAGAAGATACAGGATCGTAATCACGGTCAGAACAAATGTATCAACTGCCATCGTCATCGACCCCCTTATTCCAGTTCAAGAGACCATACACTAGACATGCCAGAGCGAATCCGATGGCAAGAAGATACGCAATCCAGATTTGTGGATCTTCGATTCCAAGCACCGTACCACCTTCAGAACTTTGTGATTTTACGATACCAGGGGACCTAATCGAGATGAGGTCCCCCAACTAAAGAAGAAAAAGCATATGTGAACGAAGGCCGTTCTTCCCAAGGCATGAGTTGATAACTCCATTCCCTGGTACCTGAGTGAAAATCTCATTATTCGGATATATAATGTTCGTGGTTTTCACTTCCGCTTCCATAACCGAGGCTAATCAAGGGAGATGTTGGATTTCTGGATCAATTTTTCGATGATGCCGATGAATACTACTGGCGCCCTCAACTGTTATCATCATAAGTCAGGTTCACTCATTCTCTAGAGTATATCGATAAATCCCCTTCCCGTTCCTGATGGTGCTGTTACTGGAAGTCACCCGTCAGATCCTCTTTCCTGGCATAATAGACGGGGATCATGTGGTGGGGATGATACCGGGTCTTCGCCTCTCGCAGACCGGGGATACCCAGGTCGCTCTCACGGTTGATGAAGGTATACTCGGGAGCGAGCAAAGTAGCGGTTTCCGCATTGATCGCCTTGTAGATTCCCTCACACTCTGGAAGTCCTTTCTCAAAATGGATGAGCGCTGTATCTTGGCTTAATCCTTCATAGAAGGAGATCGCACCGATCTGATCATCGGTGCGGATGGCGAGTCCGAAGACGTCGAGATCTAGAAAATGGGACGTCGCAAACAATATTGCATCTCTTTCGGAGGATAGAACGGGTGAATCTTCGCAATC
The DNA here is from genome assembly GCA_028678905.1 of Methanomicrobiales archaeon. GTDB lineage: Archaea > Halobacteriota > Methanomicrobia > Methanomicrobiales > JACTUA01 > JAJRCM01. The sequence goes on along the minus strand of JAJRCO010000085.1, from coordinate 7,276 downwards.
CCTCCATTCACACCACTGATCCAGGAATTCTCTCACTTCCTTCAGATTCTCGTGATCGATCCGTTCCAGTCGGTAGACGCAGCGGGTTCTGAACCGGTTCAGCTGGTGTCGGATGGTCAGGTATTTCCTGCCTGGAAGTTCAGCCAGATCTCCGGCTGAATACACATATTCGAAGAGATCGCGGTCAGGATGGAGGGGTAAGCGTGGAAATTGCTGTACAACCAATTCTTTTACCGATTCTCCGAAAATTACAAAGGGGGCATCGTCACCATGGTCGGCCGCCAGTCCAAGAACGCTGGCCAGGAGATCAGCATCGAAAGGTCCAATGGGGGCGCGAAATTTCGTCTTGCCATCGATCGTGCTGGAGAGGATCACATTCTCATCGCAGACCGCATAGCGGTAATGCGCATAATGGTTCCAGCAGACCATATTGGTGAACGTATTGTCGCTGTGCACCTGTGGATACTTCGCGTAGTGGGACCGGAACAGGTTTCGATCGTTCAGAGTAACCGGTTGAAAATCAGAGAGTGATATCACTGCCTCTTCCTCCATACAGCATGGGGGTGAAACCTTTCATCTCACAGAACCCCAGTTCACGGTAGAAACCTGTGGTGTCGGGTGCGGCAATGCAGCCTATCCAGCGTATTCCCCGTTGGAGACAGTGAAATATCAGATTCTCCACAATTCGGCACCCGATGCCCTGGTGCCGGTAGGCTGGGTCGACCACTACATCCTGGAGGTAGGCATCGGATACGCCATCCGATACCACCCGACCCATACCTACCGCCTGTCCGCTTCGTGATTCCTGTGCCACGGCAAAGGCAAAACTTCCGAAGATCAGAGTCGTGATGCCAGCAGGGTCCCATTCTTCCTTCCACCATCCTCCGGCTCGGTAAAGATTCATGATCTCGGTAATATCCCAGGTCTGTACAATCCGGATCTTGATCTCCGGCATCTCCGGTTCAGGCACCATCATCACAATCACCCGGGTCCGTTATCTTCATACATATTTGGGCCATGCTGGAAAAAGATACCGAATTGAGGCATTTTTAAAAAGAATAAAAACCGTTTTAGAGGTTAAGCAGATCCACCAGGATATCCGCGTTCGAGGTGGTGACGGTGATCCGTTTTCCTCCCTGCCCGATGGTCCCTCGCAGTTCTGTACTCGTAGCCTGCTGAACTGTCACCGGAACGTTGGTGACCAGAATCTTTCCGTTCGAGGTGGACATCACCAAATCTGCATCGAGATCGGGCGCGAGCTGGATCATCACCTGGGCATTGGACGTGGAAATGATTACATCCTGGCCTGCAGAGAGGATATCCGCATCGATGCGTCCGTTGGAGGTTTCGGCCCGAAGGATGGAGCTGATGTTATGCAACGTAATCTCTGCGTTACTGGTGGAAGCAGACAGCGTGCCTGCAACATTCTCGATCAGGATCGGACCGTTGCTGGTACGAGCGGTGATATCCCCCGCAAACGTTTCCACGGTTATTGGTCCATTAGAAGTGACCAGCTGCGCATTCCCCATCGCATTCCTCACCGTGAGTCCTCCGTTTGAGTTTTCGATAATCGAAACTAGTAGTCCGCGGGGTATCATGATCTGGTAATTTACCGTGACCCGCACCTGAGGGGCGAGGTGAACCGTTTCTACCTGGAGCACATCATCGGTCAGCACAGAGACCTGGACTTGGTCCAGCTCTGATGAACCGTACACAGAACGGAGAGTAGCGTTTACTTGGGCAGTATCCTGGGTACTGGTATTCACCTCAACGGCTCCGTTCAGATTGTGCACTTCCAGGGAGGTAGCACGGGAAACATTGTAGGTTCCCTGAAAGTCCCGAGTAGTCTCCGCGCCGGGCAGGGAAGGTGACAGGCAGCCGGTAAAAAGTACGATCGCCAATATTCCGCACACGGTCAACATAGGCAATATCCGGGATGACATGGCAAAGAATTGGGAGAAGGGAGTTCTTATTGATAGCGGCAAGAATGGTGATTCTCGCTACAAAAGCCAGGACTTGAGGGTGTTATGCGGTCTCGGCCATCCCAGGCTTAGCATTCCACCGTTCTGTGGTAAGGGCGCTTAATAGAAATGAAGTTTCGGCATACACCGCCATGTAGTACTCATGGAGCGCCGGGTCTTTTGTTTTCATTCCTTCCGCCCGCTGACAGGCGTTATCCTGTATCTCCTTGAGGAGGAGGCCGATATTCAATCTTTCCTCTTTGAGTTTTTTTCGTATCAATTCCCGGAATTCTCCGACCTCTTTTCGATACGGTATCGCAGTGATGCGGAGAAGATCTTTAGCATGACGGAAGAGGATGTCTTGTAGGCCTTCCTCCGGATTGTGGGGCATGGGTATCCTTTCCTTTAACCTGCCATCCTGATAATGGTTACGTCGTCCGGATCTGGCTACTCAGCCTTTATTCTTTCCGAGAGCATCAGGATATGGAGGATACCTGATGAATCCGACCAAACCAGCCCGCTATGTGTGCCTGGAGTGTGCGTATATCTATGATCCAGGAAGAGGTGATCCCACCCAGAATATTCCGCCCGGGATTCCGTTCGAGAAGCTTCCCCCGACCTGGCGGTGCCCAGAGTGTAAGATCTGCATCACCAAAGCAGGTGTGTTCCGAAAACTTGTGGAATAGGGTTTTGGGCAGCCCGCCGGGGCAACCCCCCCTCCTTGAATCTGGAAAAATATGCCACTGTATCGCCTCCCGATTCGTTGGTCTTGCGCTCCCCCATTCATGGATATACCGAAGATGATTCGTGGGAACCTGATCCTCAAGATTTTTCACCCGAACTCTTGAAAAGGCATCTACCCGGGTTCTGCCTTTCTTCCTGTTATTCTCCGGATCTCCTCCTCGATCTCGTCATAGGTGCACTGGGACGGTGGTTTGTCGGGACGAATCCGAAGATAGACCGGTGCTCGCAGCCTTCCACCATGGGTCACTTCCATCGCCCGTACCTCCACAACGAGGGTGGGCCGAACCCAGATCACCTCATCGAGGTCGGGGGCGGGATCAAAGGGAGATTTCTCCACCGGGTGCAGCATCTTCAGTATCCGGTCAAATTCCTCGGTGGAAAATCCAGACCCGACGCGTCCCACATAGACCAGGTCATTGTTCCGGTACGCTCCCACCACTAGTGCACCGAAAAGAGGAGACCTCCAGCCTTCACCTTTTGTAAATCCCCCTACTACCAGGTCGAACTCAACTTCCCGTTTAATCTTTACCCAGTCTCTGCTCCGCACTCCCGGCTGGTAGGGGGCTCCCTCCCGCTTGCCCATGATCCCCTCCAGTCCCTTTTTCCGGGCCGCCCGGAAATACGTTTCACCGCTCTCCTCCAGATAATCGATGACCACCACCCGGTCGTTTTCGCCGATATGCTGGGCAAGTAGTTTTTTTCTCATGTTCAGAGGAAGGTGCATAATGTTCTCCCCTCCAGAGAACAAAATATCGAAGACGATATAGGTGGCCGGATATTTCTGAGAGAGGATATCAATACGCAGCTTTCTCTGCTGCTGCTCGCGTCTCTGGAGAGCATGGAAATCCACCTTCCCTCCCGAAAATACTATGATCTCACCATCCAGGACGCAGTCATTCGGTACTGCCTCCCGCAGTGCTGCGATCAAATCCGGGTAACGTCCTGAAATATCGGACATCCGGCGGTTCTGGAGAAATATCCGATCTGCCGATAGATGAGCGATACAGCGTGTTCCATCGAATTTGGGTTCGAATATCCACCCCTTTCGGGTGAAGGGTTCTCCTCTCACCGCGAGCATGGGAGCGATCAATTCCATTCGTTTACTCCAGGGATTCCGCGGTCTTCCGCAATGCCTCCATAAGATTCTTTGCCTCTGCTTTGGGCTTCTTGGGTGCGATCTTCACCTTTTCCCCTCTTTGTTTAGCGGTGATAAGCTGCTCCAGCCGCTCACGGTAGTGGTCGTGGTACTTACCGAGATTGAACGGTGCAGTAAGCCTCTCCACGATCTCTCCCGCCAGGGTGAGTTCTTCCTTGTTGGAGGTAGGGAGCTGTGCAATCTGGGGTGCGATGTCCGGATCCAGCACTTCGTCCTCGAAGTGCATGGTGGTAGCGACCATCGCGTTATGGTAGTGATGGATGAGAACGATTCGTTCGCGGGAGAACATGGTCACCATGCCGATGGCGGCTTTTCCCTTTTGCTTCATGGTGTCCCGCAGTAGAGAATATGGTTCCTCCGAGCGATCCGGGACCAGGAGATAGGTTTTTTCAAAATAATGTGGATCTACTTCCAGAAAATCGATGAAGGAATCGAGGCGGATCACACTGCTCGACTCTGGCTTTACCTCATCGATCTCCTCTTTCCGGAGCAGTACGTATTCACCCCGGGTCAACTCATATCCAAACACGATCTCGCTGTCCGGCACTTCATCCCCCTTTTCACAGTATTTCTTGTAGGAGATAGGAGTCTCGCACTTCTCATGGATCATGCGGAAGTGAATCGCTTTGTCCCGTATCAGAGGAATCGCCTTGACTGAAACATTTACCAGTCCCAGCGAGACCACGCCCGACCATGATGCCCGAAGAGGAGGGGCCGTCTGCTCCCCGGACTCTTCCGGGGGAGATGATTCAGCCTGTTTGCTTTTCTGCTTGGTTCGTGGCATGATGAAGGAGGGGCTACGCTGGTATATAACATTGGTGCGGGAGATAACCAGGTCACTCGTGGACAGGATCCTCGTCCGGGACGATCTGGACGTTCATCCTGAATCTCTCACAAATTAACAGTGTGCACCAGGCAGGCCTTAACCAGACCAATGGGTGGAGAATGAAAAAGTGGATGCCCATCGGGCAACGTCAAACGAAGAAAGGTGATCTTTCTGCATGGCTCCTACCCCGATCTTCTTATTATCTGCGAGAAACAAACTTTGAACTGATGGAGGATCGGTACCTCGTGCGTCCCGTCCGGGAGGACGATCTTCTCCGAATCAGGGAGATCTTCAACTGGTACGTGCGGGAGAGCTTCGCCGCCTACCCTGTCAACGACGTGGAGATTGGGTTTTTCCAGATGCTCTACCGTGAAGGAACATCCTGCCCTCTCTTTGTGGTGGAAACAGATGGAGACATCGCCGGCTTTGGATTAATCCGTCCGTACCTCCCGTTTCCATCCTTCCGAAAAACTGCACAGGTCTCCTATTTCATATGCCCCGGCTACACTGGCAGAGGAATGGGGACAATGCTGCTTGAACGTCTCACAAGGGAAGCCCGATCAATGGAAATCCACACACTCCTCGCCAATATATCCTCCCGCAATGAACCCAGCCTGAAGTTCCATGCCAGACACGGGTTCACTGAGGTGGGGAGGCTGAAGGGAATAGGAGAGAAGTTTGGGAAACGCTTCGATGTTGTCTGGATGCAGAAAGAGGTGTGATGCGTTTCGTACGGATCACCCGTGACTCCGGTATCCCTTTGATTGGCTGCGTGTATTTTGGGATCATAGACCGCGGTACGAATCTCCTCCAGGTCCGCCCCAGCTGCCACTGCAATCTGGGGTGTTCTTTCTGTTCCGTCGATGGGGGACCCGGTTCCCGCACCCGGATGAGCCGGTACGAGGTAGAGGCAGAGTATCTCCTTGCCGTCCTACGGGAGATCGCCGCCTTCAAGGGAGAAGGGGTGGAGTGTCATATCGATTCCCCGGGAGAACCCCTGCTCTACCCACAGCTTGGCTCGCTGGTCCGCGAAATACGGAAAATTCCGGAAGTGCGGGTGATCTCTCTTCAGACCAATGGGACTCTGCTCTCTCCCGAGGTAATCGATACCCTGGGGACAGCTGGTCTCGACCGGATCAATCTCTCCCTCCATGCTATCGATCCTGCGCTCGCTCGAAGTCTTTCGGGGGTATCCTGGTATGATGTAGGCCAGGTGATGGATGCGGCGCGGCAGGTGTCTGAAAGTCACATCGATCTGCTCATTGCTCCGGTGTATCTCCCCGGAATCAACGATCAGGAGATCCCCCGACTCATTGGCTTTGCCCGCGAAATAGGGGCAGGCAGGCGATGGCCCCCACTCGGGATCCAGAAGTTCGAGCGCTATCGGTTCGGGCGATGCCCGAAAGGGATCCGGGTACAGACATGGAATGGTTTCTGGAAAAGCCTCGGGCAATGGGAGCAGGAATACGGCATCCGTCTCCTGCTCAATCCTGCCGATTTTGGTATTGTCGCCCGGAAGATGGTTCCCCGCGTTTTTCGAAAAGGAGAGCGGGCGAGGGTAAAGTTAGAGGCGCCCGGCTGGCTGGCCGGGGAGGTTCTCGGTGTAGGGCGTGACCGGGTGGTCTCGGTGATGAACTGCTCCCGCCACACCGGCTCGATATGGGTCCGCATGGTCGCAGTAAAACACAACATCTATGTGGCTGTTCCGGCTTAATGGCAGTAATCATATAAAGGATGCCGTCATCCCCTGATCGATCATGCCTCCTGCAGAAGATCACTACGTACGGTCCCTGAAGATCGCGATCGTTGTAACTTTCGGTATTCTTATTCTCGAGGTGGTGGGAGGATTCGTTTCCGGATCTTTAGCCCTGTTGAGCGATGCTGGGCACATGCTTGTAGATGGTCTCTCGCTGGGGATATCTCTCGGGGCTATCACCATTGCCCACCGTCTTCCTTCGAAAGGACAGACCTTCGGCTTTCATCGGGTGGAGGTGCTGGCTGCCCTCGTAAACGGGGTCATCCTGTTCATCCTCTCGGGGGTGATCTTCTATGAGGCCTATCTGCGGTTTCTTGAGCCGGAACCGGTGAACAGTGAAATCATGTTGGTGGTAGCGGCTATCGGGCTTTTAGCAAACCTGGTGATCGCCTACGGTCTTACCGGGAGTCACGACCTGAATGTGCAGGGGGCTTTCCTGCACGTGATCGGGGACGCTCTGTCATCTGTCGCGGTGGTGGGGGGTGCGATCGCCATCTCCCTGACGGGGTTTCTCACCATCGACTCCATCCTCTCTGCGTTGCTGGTGGTAGTGATCCTGTTTTCCACCTACCGTCTGGTACGCGATAGTGTCGGCATCCTCCTCCAGTTCACCCCAAAGGATGTGGATTTCGATGTCATGGTACGGGACATGGTATCTGTCCCCGGGGTCGATGGAGTGCACAATGTTCACGTATGGGCTCTCTGTTCCCATGTGAACGTCCTAGATGCCCATGTGTATAGCTGCGAACAGAATGTCTCCAGTCGGGATCGGATCAAGGAAGAGATCAAGAAGCGGCTGGAAAAATTCAACATCCACCATTCCACCCTGGAGT
>JAJRCO010000189.1 GCA_028678905.1 Methanomicrobiales archaeon | reverse complement strand
CGAACAGGCATCCTGCATCTTCCTCTTCATATCGGTGGTGGGTGGGGTGATGTCTGCAAACTTATACTGGGGAATGAGCGGGATCAGGTTGAAGTTGTATACGCACATCTCACCCACTTTTTTGGCGATGTCCGGGATGTGCTCTTCGTTCACCCCGGGAATATAGACGGTATTGATCTTCACAAAGATATTTTTCGCCACGGCCATTTCTATCCCTTTCAGCTGGTTTTCCAAGAGGATCCTTGCCCCTTCCAGACCGTGGTACCGTTTCCCCTTGTAGGTCACCCACTCATAGATCCTCGCTCCGATCTCCGGGTCGATCGCGTTCAGCGTGACCGTGATGTTTCCCACGTCGTGCTGGATCAGCCGGTCGAGCGATTCCGGCAGCAGAAGCCCGTTCGTGCTGATGCATTTAATGACATTGGGGAACCGCTCGTGGAGCAGGCGAAGGGTCTCGAAGGTCTCCTCGTTTGCGAGCGGCTCTCCGGGCCCGGCGATCCCGGCCACCTTGATGTAAGGGAACTTTTCAAGGGCTTTCGCAAACATATCCGCCGCTTGCTCCGGAGTGAGTACCCGAGTGGTCACCCCGGGACGGCTCTCGTTCACGCAGTCGAAGTCCCGGATGCAGTAATTGCACTGGATATTGCACTTGGGGGCGACGGGAAGATGGCAACGTCCGAAGGCATGGCAGGCATCTGCGGAATAACAGGGGTGTTCGCGGATCTTCCGCAGCGACGCGGCGTCGTAAGGCACCTCTTTTCCACGGACTGTGGCGGTGCGTACGGTTTGATCGGCCATAGCTACCAGACTATCCCTTAGCCATCCTGCTATACATCAATTTCCCTTTTGGCAATGCCTATTCCAGCCAGCCCTTCTCTTTCCAGACGTGATAATCGTACGCCCAAGCATCCTGGTGCGCCTTCACCACATGCTTGAACCGGGTGCGGAAGGAGACATGGTACGCCTCCTGCTCTGGATACTCTCGTCGCTTTTTGATCGCTTCGCCCAGGGTCTTTCCCAGCTCGTGGGCCCGGTTCTCTCCGATCAGGATGGCATCGGGTCCACTCCTGGTCGCCGCATAGGCCCCACCCACCACGGTGCCCCCCAGCTTCAGGAAGGTGTTGTTCAGGTAGGTCACCACGTCTCTTTCACTCGAACTGCCTGACGTGGAGACGGCGCACCCGTACTTGCCCAGGAAATGCTGGCAGTGGATGGATTCCGCCATGCGATCCAGCAGGGTCTTCATCTGGCCAGTCACCGCATCGATGTACACCGGTGACCCCCAGATGATACCGTCGCTGTTTCGCATCTTCTCCAAGAGCTTTGCGAAGTCGTCCTCATGCACGCATCTTCCTTTGAGGAAGCATTCTCCGCAGGCGATGCAGTACTTGATATTCAACTTGCACAGATCCACGAACTCGATCTCTGCCCCCGCCATCCTGGCCCCTTTCAGGCATGCGTTCACCAGCCGGAAGGTCTGGCTCTTGGTCCCCTTCGGGCTGCCGTTGATCCCCACTACTTTCATCAATTCATTCTTTGGAAGAGGAACCTGATATAAGAATCCGAGTCCGGATCGATTCTCCAGAGTCAAATTTGCGACCCGCTTCGGATAAAATAACGAACGTGGGGTGCGATTTTCGCCCCAAGTGAGACATGATGATACACCCCATCCTCTCTGTTCTTTTCACCCTCATTTTTTCTGTGTGATGGTACCCGGACGAGTATAAGGTCGATGCCGGTGACCGCATTCCAGTCCGGTCAATTTATGGGAAGAACCGTGAACATTTCCCTGCTGTCTATGATGCGCCCGTGAATCTGTGCCTTCTTTCTTTTATTCTTACCTCTCACTTCTGACCTTGCCACCCGCGGATCAATGACTGCCGGTTCGGTGGATAGCCCCGGTGTAGTACCACCCTCGTTCCGCTTATCCTCGCAGAGGCGGATCCGATGTACCGGCTGGATCTGACTCTCTCCTACGATCCGGGGTTGTGCACTGCTGTTAATGTTTTGCCGGGGGACTTTGCTGGCAACACCACTCTTAATCCAGCCCTTGATCGCGGCGAAGTACGCCTGACAGTGGTGAGCGCCGATGGCATCGGGGGCAACGGGATAGTCGCCTGGGTCCGCTTCAGGGTCCTCGCCTCGAGCGGTTCATCGGCACTGCGGCTCCTTTCGGCCCGAACTAACCATCCCCCTCCAAAAGGTGGATGGAGAATCGGCGTCATCCTGGGAGTCTCTTTCTCCAAGACCGCCGAAGGCCGGCAACGGATCTCGGTGGATACGCGTAATACCTCGGCCTCTATCGAGGACAATTCCGTTTCCTTCTCTCAAAGGGAAATGACGATCCTGTTCAGACTGAAGGGATCGGCAGCACCGCGACGATTGCTACCGGACTGGTTAAGAATGTCATCCTCCGCACTACGACTACCGCTTAGGTTCCTGCGGCACCATCGGGGCCTCCTATGCGCTCACTTTTCCTGTATATCCTTCCGAAGCCTCTCTTTCACTCCTCCTCAACAGTACCGTTTCCTCCCGTTTCCAGGAGGCCCTCACCCGGACAGCCGTCCGCATCAAACCTGAACATTATCTCTGCATACGTGGTGGCGACTCCCTCTCTTCATGGTGCCTCTCTACCTGGTCCAGTCCTTTTCTCTTTCTCCCTTCGATCCTCTCTGCAGCCTGGAGTCAATGAGACCTTTCGGTTCCGGTACCGCGAAGAAAATGGTCTGGTCAGGTTCATCAATCCGCAGCATACTGGCTCAGAAGAGATAACTGTTCAGGCCACCCTGTCCAGGCTGCCATCCGAGATAGCCTTCCTCACTGCCAAAGAAAGCCCTCGACCCGCAGCGCCGGTATAGCCCACGTGACGTCCGGGTCGATCCTTTCCACCAGAGCAGAGGCGGCCTCGGGAAACATCTGGATTGGAATGGTGATCATGTTCTATCTGGTGGCTATCGTGGTGATAGCGGTCTTTTACGTCTACAGAAAGAGGGGCGGATAATTCCTGAACAAGAGATTTGTATTGCTTTTCTTCACACTTTCGAAGGAAGGACCGGTCCCGTCGTCACTCGGTGGTTGTGACAGTTCGATACGG
>JAJRCO010000100.1 GCA_028678905.1 Methanomicrobiales archaeon | reverse complement strand
TTTCCACCCAGAGATCATCGGCATTGTTGCGGGCGGAGATTTGCAGGGTGCCGTCTCTCGGCGAGAAATCAGGGGCGTTGCCCGCGGGGCCATGGCTAAGGCGGTCGCAGGCTTCCTGGTACATCTCCGCGAGCACCTGCTCGTGGTTGCCCACGGGCCGGTGCTGGTGAAGCACCAGCGCCGGGTAAATAGGGGCCTGGCTCATCGCCTGACGCGGGCCTGTTCTGTGTCCCCCGCGTACACGAGCGGGTCGATGTCGGGAAACGGGTTGTCCAGCGCGCTGAGCTCGGCCACCAAACCTTCAAGGCCCGGGCTGTTCGTCTCTATCGCCTGTGCGAGCTCGTCGAAGCGCGCGCAGTGAGCGTTGAACCGTTCGACGGCGTAGTCGTGTGCCTGACCCGTGGTCATGAGGAACTGCCAGTCGGAGGACTGGAGGAGGAGCAACTCCCGGGCCAGCTGGCGGCTGGCGGGGCTGGAGACGCCGAGAAGGGGCCTGGCGCGACTCTGGCGGGCATGGATCTCTGGCCACGTCCATGCGGTGCCCTCGTTCAGCCAGGTGCGGTGGTCGCCCCCGTCGCCCCACGAACCTTCGGGAAGGTCGATCCTGGCCGACGGTGGATCGCTGCGAACGACCTCGGCGGCAGTCGTGAGCGTTACCTGCTCATCGCGAGCGAGGAGGCGAATCGTCTGCTCGAGCCACTCGACGCCTTCGAGCCACCAGTGCCCGAAGAGCTCGGTGTCGTAGGCGGCGACGACCGAACCAGGCTCGTGGGCCCCGCCTTCGTAGAGGTAGAGCTCGGTCTTGACGAGGTCGCGGAAGTGCGCCGCGTGTTCGCGGGCCTTTTCGCGGGCTGGTTCCGGGTCGTAGTCCTCTTTGGCCCCGAGGTCGACGCCGCGGCCGGTGAGGCGCCAGTAGTGGAGGCCGCTTTCGCTGTCCTTCTTGTGGAACTCGCGGTAGACGCCGTCGCCGGGGTAGCCGTGCGAGGCGGACCAGACCTGAAGTCCGGTGCGTTCGTTCCGCGCGAGGACGGCGACGCCCGATTCGCCTACCCAATAGGGCCGGAACGTCGTGCCACCGTGCTCCTCGGGCGACGCCGATCGCCGAAGCGGAGGTGCGGGTATTGAAGTCTCGCCATACGGCCCGACCATGGGCTGGGTCGCTTTGCCGCGTGCGCGTCCCCCCGTCA
>JAJRCO010000257.1 GCA_028678905.1 Methanomicrobiales archaeon | reverse complement strand
GGCATTATATTTACGACATTAATTAGCAAAACAACGTCAAATTTTTCTTCAAAATCGATGAATTCCTCTGGAAATACCAGCTTATGAAAATTCTTATAATTTCGTGCAACTTTAAGGGCATCTGAAGCTTGTTGCGATCGTAGAAATAAATCGTTAAACTCACAAGATTAACATGAAATCCTTTTTCAAGTAAATATATGGTATTTCTCAGTTTCGCAGCTCCAAAATCTAATATTTTTGTTTTCTTTGGATCCAAATCTTTAACCAATATCTAAAGGATCCCTCAAGCTGTTTTCCTGGTTTAGAGAAATTCGGAGCGGAACCAGTAACATCAATAAAAATATTAGTGGATGTACCGTTAATAGTAGATTTGAATTTATAAATCGGGGTTGACCACATATTTACCAATATTTAAACATAGATATCAATTGACTAAATCTTTATGAAACACTTTTTAATCAATCCGGTGTGGGATCAGATGAATAATGATAACTTTTTCGTATTCGTTATGAATACATTTAGATGCAAAAGAGAAAGGCGATAAACCATCGTATCCATCGGCTAAGCAGGTATGAATCTGAAAACGTTGTTTTGTTCCCACTCTTTCGAAATCTGAAGAGGAGTAATGCATGAATCAACTGTTTAAAATTATTGCAGGATTGATAATCCTAGTTATATTTATTCAGTTCACGAATTCATTTTTCCTAGTTGCCAGCGCAGCATCAGATAATTCGGAAACACGGCCTATAACAGATAGAAACATATTTTCTCTGATTGCAGAATTTTTTCAAAATATTATAAATTCCATATTATCAAAACCATCTGAATCTTTAACACCAATCGTAACTCCTATAACTCAACCATCAATCACCGAACCGATTCCGCCATTAAAACCCGGACAGCCTATAACAAAGAATGTCGCAGTCACCGCCAGGGGAGTAGAGAATACTATTATTGCAACTCTACAAGGCGGAACTGATTATCAAACACTCTCATCATTGACCATAATTGCGACAGCCCCCTCCGGAAAGATCGTTAATAGCAGATTTAGCTCACCAAAACTTGGTCAGGACATGACCATCACGTCTCCTGGAACTGGGATTATTCATTTTGTTGTTACCGGTCAATTCACAGATGGAATACAACAAGTAGTTCTTGATACTTTTATCCCGATCCAAAATCCGACCACTAAACCTATTACAACGGTTCCTCCTAAAATAAAGAATGTGGTCGTCACTGCCATCTGGGTGGGGAATGATATTATTGCTACCCTCCAAGGTGGCACCGATTATCAATCGCTTTCTTCCTTGACCCTAATAGCAACCGCACCTTCTGGACAGATTGCTAGTAGCACAATTGTCTTTCCCTTACTTGGTCAAGACATGACCATCACTTCTCCGGGAACAGGGAATATCCATTTTGTTGTTACCGGTCAATTCTCAGATGGTGTACAGCAAGTGGTTCTTGATACTTTTATTCCGATCTCAAGCCCGACTACTATATCTACTACAGCGGTTCCTCCTAAAATAAAGAATGTGGCTGTCACCGCCTTGCAGATTGGAGATGCAATTTTCATCACAGGCCAAGGAGGGCCAGATTTCTCTAGTGTGACTGCCTTTGAAATTAGTGTGAATGGGGTGGAGGTGATTGAAAATTCTCCTATACTTGGACAAGAATTTAATGTTGGACAAGGAACGCAGAGCCCAGATCACCTGATAGTGATTGCTGCATTCAATGATGGTACAAAGCAGGTGGTCCTCGACACATATGTTTAAGATAGAGATTCCGATTTAAACCTTTTCAAACCCAATCCTTAAAAGCTCCAATGCTTTGTTGGATCGGCTGAAGGTACCAAAATGCCCTCAAATGGCCATTTCTAATCCAAATTCGCTCTGGCAATCCAACAGTTGTGGTAGAATCAGCAAGTAAATGGGCGACATATCCAAGAAAAAAACAGGATACGACATAGGATACAAAAAATATGGGAATATAAAAGGTTATCAGACCAATTACAGCATCCTCCCCTTTACGGGTGATCGATGGAGAGGTGGCATCCCGCCCGTAGAGAGGGTGGTGATGCTGGAGACAAATCTCGACGATATCACGGGTGAGGTGCTCGGATATACTATGGACCGGTTGATGGAGGAAGGGGCGCTGGACGTGTTCGTGATACCCGGCTTTGGGAAAAAGAACCGGCCGGTTCACATTCTTTCTATAATGAGTTCGGCCCAGGAGTACTCCCGTCTGGCCAAAATAATGATGGTGGAGACAGGGACTCTGGGAATACGAGTCCTGGACGTCCCAAAAATTGTTGCCCAAAGATCCCGAGCTACTTCGAAAGTGCGGATCGAAGGAAAGGAATTCCTGGTGCAGGTAAAGACGTCAGTCCTGGGAGACACCCCCATCGCAAAGAAACCAGAATTCGAGGATGCCAAAAGGATTGCGAGTGAACTAAATTTACCCTTGTCCCGAGTTCTCCAAAAGGCACATCAACAGATCTGCGAGGAAAGATAGGGAAGGTAAGGGCCGGTCTCAAATCGAGAACTATAGGAGTTCAATCTTCCCGACGATAAACAACAACCGAGCTATCGGTCCGATCAGTTGAATTTTTCCCTCGCAGCAAGTTTTGTTATTCGGGAGTCTATTTATTCCTGCCTACCGAAGGGGAACAAAAAACATGAAATTTCAACTGGAACGACAGCGATAGATTTCATCCGAAAAAGCAGTGTCTTCTCTTTCGGCCAACTCCTTCCTGGAGTGCGGACAAGCTCATCGATACCAGTCTTGAACAGTAACCTTCGCTTCATATTCCCAAAAACAAGTGTTTGCAGAGTATCTAACCGACTAAACCCAGCTGACTCCATCCAAGGAGCCAGTATATCACGAAAACGAGAACGAGGTATCCGAATAGCAGCCCCCAGATCGCTTTTTCCCATAAGGGCATATCCCAGCTGAAGTAGCCCATTTCTTATCGCCTCCCTGTCACATGGAAAGAGGTGTTCATATCTCCTCCGCCTCTTCGGGATGTTCTGCGGTCACCCGCGAGGTAAACCAGAATATAGACACAACCATAACCAGGACAAGAATCCAGACAATCACGATCTGGGCTACTGGGATAGGGGTCGGGTATGCTTGCCCCCCGGGAACAGGAATGATCTGGGATATAACAAAAGGAGAGCGGCCGGACTCGCGTACAAAACCCATGACGATGACAATGGCGGTGCCCAGCAATCCGGAGAGCCACAGGAATGAGCGGGACGTTTCGGACAAGTTTCCCCATTCTACCTGAGGCTGTTGCAGTCCTGAAGGGCTCAGGATCGACCCGGATGGTTGCGTTAATGTCGTTTCCACCTCCGGTCTTGCTCGTAGCACCACCAAGTCTACCCCCAGGGAAACCGCACCAATCGCGGTGAGAATAAATAACGCGATCAATTTAAAGCTCATGAACCCTAAGGGATTCACCCCGAAACTCGTGGTGGCGGGCTGGACCAAGATAAAGGCGGAGATCACAGCGACGACAATAAATGTACGAAACAGCCGTTGCAGCCGCATATTCTCTGGCATGGAAAAGATCCGTTCTTTCCGGTCCACATAATAGACCAGAACGGAGATGAACAGAGCGGAGAGCAGTCCCACCATGAGCACCATCTCCCAGGCCCTGTTTCCCAGCATGATCATCCTGAACGCCTGAACATTATTCTTAAAGATGGTGAACATGAAAATTAGTCCGAGAACAGGTTGAAATATCAGTCCGAGAAGGCCCCAGCTTAAGCCCAGAGAGCCGACCAGATCCCAGTAAGTCTTGGATGCCGGATCCCCACGGTCAAGATAGTGGAACATGGCGAGCATTGCAACCAGAAAGCCAAAGAAGGATACCGCGGCGGCTAGGCGGTGGAACTGGAGGATCCAGGTGGTCGCATTGATCCACCAGGACATGAGACTCTGCAGAGACATGGTCAGGAGACCGGCTTCTCCCCAGCCGATCGATGAAGCTCCCGGTGTGAGCATGCCGGAAGCGAGCGTGTTGATGAACAATGTCTGGAAGAAGACATCGATGGCAAAGGCATACCCGAGGAACTGGTGCCAGCCGTTGCTGATCTTTCCCCAGGAGAACCAGTAGGTGTATAAAAAAAAGATTTCGAAACCAAAGGTGATCGCTTCGGCAAGCAGCGGCCACCAGTAAATATGGAAGGCTTCAAAAGCAAACACCGGGAACAGAGAGATAAAGAACAGCACTCCCGCGACCGCGAAAGTCGCCCCTGCGCTGAACAGGATCACATTGAACAACGTGATGCTGCGAGCGAGACGGTTAAAGCGCTCTTTTTTGGTGCGAAGGTAAATGGATTCGGTGCCGGCTGCCACCCAGGCACCTCCGAGGTGCAAGTTTGCAAATACGACATGTGAAAGCATAACAAACGCGATGAAAATCGATCGCCCGGAGGCACTGAGATCCACCGTCTGGATAGGGAGGGTCTCGTTATAATCGGCGGCAGCCAGTTGATCGGCATATAGTTCTGTTGAAGAGATATTTCCCCCCTGTTGCGGTACGATGAACCCGAAAAGCGCGATGAAAAAGATGGCCAGAACGATCACGACATAATAAATCTTTTTCATAGAAGCACACTTGAAGGCTGAATGCATCGGATCTTGTTGATAAAACTTTCGAGCACCGATCAATTCGGCTGACAACACTCACGACAAGCGGCAAACGAAGGGACAAAAAAAAGATATGGTCTTTTCCTTTGACTATAGATAAGACCGACCATATACCAGCTATCCTAAGAGGACTGCTGGCGAGCACCTGAATCGATGGTAATCGTCAATCAAAGATCAGAAATCTCAGTCTTTAACCTGCAAAACTCAGGATATCCGGGGTTCGGGCATGAATTCGGTGTTATTCGAATGAGATCCCATAGTGGTCGGCCATCAGATGATGATACTGTTCTGGTATCATCAGAGAGGTAAACGCCCGCTGGACAACTTCACTAAGGGAAGGATGGATATGCATACTACCTTTCACCAGACTGGCCCGGGGATTCTCTGTATACATGACATTGATGATCTCCTGAATGAGTACCGAAGCATCGGGGCCGATGAGATGTGCTCCCAGGATTCGGTGGCTCTCCTGCTCCAGGATTACCTTTACAAAATACTCTTTTGCTCCGATGGCCAGGCCTTTCGCCGTCTCCTCGTACCGGTGGATACCGATCAGTATTCCATCCTTGCCATATTTCTCCACCGCCTCTTTTTCCCGCAGACCCATCGCTGCGATTTCAGGGTCGGTGAATACCGCATGGGGGACCACCGGATATTCTGCGGGCTTTTTTTTGTGGAGGATGGCATTCTGGTATACGATTTCTGCTTCGTAATTCGCCACATGCTTGAACATGTACCTTCCCAGCGCATCCCCGAGTGCGTAGATTCCAGGCTGAGTAGTCTCCAGATACTCATCGACTTTTATCCATCCCTTCTCCACCTGAACCCCACTTTTCTCTGGATGGAGGATATCGGTATTAGGGTCCCTACCTGTGGCAACCAAGATCTCGTCCGCGATTATTTCTTTTTCCAACCGGTTTTTTTTATCTTGGGCAATAATTTTCTTTTTTCCATCCTCTGTTGTCTCCACCCGGATCGCTTCATGATTGGTGAGGAGAACAAGCCGCTGGGAGAGGAGGCGGGATGCCAGGGCGGATATCTCCGGCTCCTCTTCGGGGATGAACTGAGGATTCCTTCCGATGATCGTTACCTGAGATCCCATGGACGCAAAAAAATGCCCATACTCAGCGGCGATATATCCACCTCCGATGACCACCAGATGTTTTGGGGGGGAATTCAGCTCGAGGAGCGTGTCGCTGGTGAGATAGCCTGCCTCCTGAAGACCTTTAACCGGTGGGATACCAGGTTTTGAGCCTGTACAGAGGATGATGGTGCGGGAAGTCATCGTGGTCTCTCCCGCCATCAGGGTGTAGGGTGCGATGAATTCGACGGGAACGGGGTAAAAATCAACATTCTCCGTCTCGGTTAGTCCTTTATGAATCTCCACAATATCCTCGCGGATAAGGCTCCGCATCCGGTTCATCACTGCTGGAAAATCAACTCCTTCAAAAGTTGCCCGGACCCCGAATTCTCCGGCTCTCTGGATGAGATGAACAACCTCGGCGGAGTAGAGAAGAATTTTTGAGGGAATGCAACCACGGGTAAGGCAGATACCTCCCGCTTCGTCCTTATCGATGATGGCAACCTTCCAGTCGGGATTCTTCTCCATAGCCGCTGAAGCGATAATGAGGCCGGAACCTGTCCCAATGACCAGCAAATCGTACTCTTTCATGTTCTCCATCCACCGGTCATTCCATAGGGGGAGGAGTATATATATCGTTTCTTGCGTCCGACCCGCCCTTAAAAACCTTAGAGATCGTCTTCGAATGTATACCATTTTCGGCTCAAAAACAGGAGCTGGGATGATACGGCCATTCCTGGGACTGCCTTCTGCCCGTAGATGACCAGGATATTCATTAGGGGATCCCTAGCATTCGGGAATTTCCGTATACACGTTTCTGTCCAGTTCGTGAAGTTTCCTCTGCAACCAGACAAACAGTGCCCACACCATGACCACCGCAATAAGCAGTCCTCCGACCCCAAATAATATCTGCTGGGTGAAGGAATTCGCGAGTACCTGCAGGCTCGCGAGCAGATTGAAAATACCATGAAAGAGCATGGCTCCGAAAACGTAGATCCCCCACCGGGGTTTGCCCCTGCAGCGCCCGTAGTAGAGACCAAATCCATATCCGGATAAACCCGTGGCACCCAGATGCAACAGGGTAGAGGAGAGCGAACGGATGATCGCGGTTCCCGCAAGAGCGATCGCACCACCCGCAGTGATGGCGCTGGCAAAATAGAGGACATTTTCTGTTGCGGCAAAACCCAGACCCACTGCCGCACCATACACAATCCCGTCTTCTACCTCATCGATGTGCGACCGCATCCCGATGATGCCCAGAGCCTTCATCAGTTCTTCTGCGACGGGAGCGATGAATATTGCCCCCAGTACTCCGATGAGACCGACATCGATATTCAGGTAGGCACGGGCGAGGCCCTGCAGAGCAAGCAGAAGAAAAGATTCGAGATATGCACCCCCGATTACCGTCACAACGGCACCAAGGAGGAACCCGATCAGGACTACTCTCCAGGGCTCACGATGGTTTACTTCAATTCTCCGCACCCACCACAAAAAAAAGAGTGTGACCCCGAGGGCGATGACAACCGCTGGAATGAGGAGCAGGGACGCCATGATACCTTTCCTACTACAAGCAGGATTTATGAATCTTTCCACCAGCGTCCGAGATCGGCAACTGAAGCGCAATCAAATGGGATCACTGGATTCAAGGAAAAGTGCGAATTTCTCGGGAAAGTTATACACCCTCCCCCAGAGAACGCACTGAAAACCCCCCGGATTCTTCTTTTCGTTCCTGGTTAAAAAAAGTCCATACCTCATTACACATGGCAGCGTCCCCCACCTCGTTTTTCAAAATATCTTTGATGATATTCTTCCGCCCTCCAGAATGTGGTGGCTGGGATAATCTCCGTCGCGATAGGTTTTCGATATCGCCTTGATTCCGCGAGCCGCTGCTTTGATGCTTCTGCCTCTTTCTTCTGCTGTGGGGTATGATAGAAGATTACCGATCGATAGTTGGTGCCGATATCAGGCCCCTGCCGGTTCAGCTGGGTGGGGTCATGAATCTTCCAGAACACGTCCAGCAATTCCTGATAACCGATTTGATCGGGATCAAAGACGACTTGCACTGCCTCTGCATGCCCTGTGGTGCCTGTACTTACCTGCTCGTACGTTGGATTTTGCAGGCTTCCGCCTGTGTACCCCACCTGGGTAGAGAGCACCCCCTTAATGGTCCGGAAGGCCTCCTCCACACCCCAGAAGCATCCTGCTCCAAACGTTGCTTTCTCCGTCACCATATCGGTTCTCCAATCTGCGCTTAGTGAAATATAACCGGCTGGTTCATGGAATCGATCGGCAATAAGGGTATTGGCTGCAAAGGGATGAATAGAAGGAGCGAATGCTCCACGAAAAAGATCCAAGACTGCAGAAACAGGCTACAGGGTGATCAGTTTGTTTCCTGTAGTTTTATTCCAGTCTTTGGATTGACACTTCGGGCACACTTTTGGGGACTGGGCCGTTGCCCAAGTATGCTTGCATTGAAGACAGGTGACTACTTTGATTGCCATAGGTATGCACTCCGGTGATTCTGCACCAGATTCGAGTTAGTCCCCAAGGATAAATACTTCCTGATATGCGCTTTTTCTTCTTACTTATTAATCCGGAGTCCACCGTTTTATCTCCTGGTGATCGGGTCACAAATAATCCTAAGATGTATGGAATAAGTCCAAAAAAAACTACATGATCAAAAAATAAAGAAGTTGATACACGTTTAATCATTTAAACCACAAAAGAGTCTGAAAAAACACTATACGCTCATTTTAATGACTTTTTGTGATGTAAAATATAAAAGTTGATAAACCCTGCATCATTATATTTCTCCGTCAGGTCCCCCGGTTTGGTCCTCTGCTCCAAACGTGGCATATCTGAAGTGATGCGCTCCATGCCCCATGGGGGCCTGAAATTCTCAATTCTGACCGTTAAGGAATTGCGCTCCTAAAATATTAGACATCTTGTGGTGTTCCCTCAAGATCCGCCTATCGGGGGATATTCAGACCCGACCAGGGAATAATTCTTTCTTCCCCGGAATATAGAGTGCCGCAGTATATTCTTCGGTAAAATCCATATCGGTGAGGAGATCGATATAGACCATTTTATTTGCAATATTCTCTGCCACTTTCCGTTGGTCGAGAGAGAGGAGGGCCGCCAGGGAACCAGAAAGCGAACCATTACCGATCTGGTGAAAGGTCGCGTTTGGAAACGCGGGAATAACTCCGAACTCCATTAAAATAGCAGGATTTATGTACGTGCCAAAGGCACCTGCAAGGTACACGTTCTGCATCGCTTCCAGAGTGACTCGATATTTCTTCATCAGGACACTGATCGCTCCGCATACCGCCGCCTTGGAATCCATGATATAGGCCAAATCCTGCTGAGTGATTACAATATCCCTCCCGATCTGAGTCATGGACGCAGGAGCAATCAGATACTCCAAACCCTGCGATCCTTCCCGCACCCAGGGGGAACTACCATCAACGAATCTGCCGGTGAAATCAAGAATACCAGCACGGAAAAGACCGCAGACCGCATCGATGATTCCCGATCCGCAGATACCTCGGGGCTGATTCTCACCTATGACATTAAGTGAGGGGGCTTTTGTTTCCGGTTCGATACCCACATGATCGATTGCCCCCCGCATTGCCCGCATTCCGTGAAGAATTCCACCACCTTCGAACGCAGGACCCGAAGCACAGGAAGCAGAAGCAAGCCAATCGCAGTTACCGAGGATAACTTCGCCATTGGTGCCAAGATCGATGAGAAGGGATAGCGCTTTGG
The DNA here is from genome assembly GCA_028678905.1 of Methanomicrobiales archaeon. Taxonomy (GTDB): domain Archaea; phylum Halobacteriota; class Methanomicrobia; order Methanomicrobiales; family JACTUA01; genus JAJRCM01. Next base: position 3,700 of record JAJRCO010000257.1, on the reverse strand, counting down.
ACAGATGAATTCCACTCGTCAACACATCCCCTATCGCATCCCCCCCAAGAAATCTGCTCACATTGGGAAGACAATAAATTTTTGCTTTTCTGCAGACGTTCAGACCAAGGGAATCGGCTTCGGCTATTGGCAGCCGTGAAACGACCGGGGCATCTGCATACTCCAGGGATAGTGGATCGGTTCCGGTCAATATATAGTTCATCACCGTATTGCCCCCTACGCAGACATCTACAATCTGGTCTCGTTCGATTCCACTTTTGCTGATGATTTGATCAATAACCTTATTGATGCTCGATATCGCAGCCTGCTGAAGGGTTGAGAGTCCCTCGCTTTTAGACGTAAATGCGATCCGGCTAATAACCTCCTCCCCATAGGTAATCTGCTCATTCATGGCCGACTCCCCACCGGCCAGGCGTCCATCCTGGAGATTGACCAGAAGACATACCACCGTCGTCGTTCCCAGATCTATTGCCAGTCCATATGGTGTTGTCTTTTCATACGTGTCATCGACTTTGATCACTTCAGGGATCCCACTAGCATAGCTTACGGTCGCCAGAACTCCCCCTCCTACCGTCATGCGGCGATGTATTTCCGTAGTCATCAGCGGCCTCATACCGGTGTAACCTTCCAGCCGGACCTCGCCGGACGTAAAGGGTAGATACGGTGCGGGGATTTTCTGCACATTATGGATACTGACTGCCGGTTTAATCGGGCCATTTTGTAGCTGAACCGCCAGAAGAATTTGGGGGGCGTCTATGCGACTTTCAACTGGAATGGTGATTTCACAATTTTCCTGCATCCTTACTCTGCAGGCGAGCAGATATCCCAGGTTCACCTCCTGAGGTGTGAACCCTTTCTGGTGGTCGGTGGCTATCGGATCGTATTTCCCTCTGTGGAGAATCACCCGGCACTTTTTGCAGAATCCTTTACCTCCGCAGATACTCTCGATATGGAAGCCCGCCTCTCTCAACGCATCAATCAGCAGGGAACCCCGTGGGACCTGAATTTCGCGTTCAAAGGGATGGATGTATATTCGTATCGGGGGCTCAGTCTGTTGCCTCATCCGGCGGCCAGTGCTCCTTGATAAACGATGGAATTCCGGAGGAATCTTTTGAGCCCACCAGAACCCGCCACCCTGTTACCTCCTCAACTTCTCCGCTGAGCCTGGCAGCAAGTCCAGGAAGTATCAGGGTATGATGACCGACTTTCTCTCGAACCCCGCTCTCATTCATCGCCGTGGCAATGGTTTCTGGGGTCAGATATCGCCCGGCAACCGCACTCTCTACACTGATTCCACTGGTATCCACCACAACAAGATAACAGTCAAGATGTGCACTTTTGATATCCGATTCAACAGTGAAATAGGTAAGCGCATAGTTGGTCGTTAACAATACGGGCGAATCGGGGGTGGGAGTTCCGAACTCGCGAAGTCCTGCTTCTACCGAGACCGGTTTCCGAGGATCGGTATAGAGGTTGAACCTCCATATTAATTGTGGGAGCAGGACCCACCCGTCCATGCTGTGCATGACCAGGAGATCCGCATATCTGGTAATAAGGAGAGAACTGACAACCGCCTCCTTCCAGCTCTCCATTTCTGGCGAGAATTCCCCCGTCGCCCACACAGCCATAGGAATTCCAACCATTGGATAACCCAGGTATTCATCCTGGTCGTGGCATGCCGCACGTCTGATAAGGGTGAATGTATGGAGTGTGTCGGCGAGCCCTCCCTCTGCATAAGTTCCCGGGTCCATCACCAGATCACGAATTCCCCATTCCTGCAGCGTCCGGGTAAGACTGCGTAGCAGAGCAATATCTCCTGGAGAATGTACTACCAGGGGAACCTGATGGGCAAGGGCTATCGCTCCCATCTCCTTCCAGTTGTCCTGGGTTGCGGCATAGAGAAGAGGTCGGCGATTCTTTATCTCTTCGAGACCTGCCGCCATCACCTGCGGATCGAGGGTGCAGAGTATGATTGGTTGATCGGTCAGAGTGGCTACATGCCTCACCGCCGAAGCAAAAGCTGTTGGATTACCGGAGACGGCGCGGACAGCAATTGCATCGAGGCGGAGATCCCTTCCGATGTACAGATAAGAGAATGCCAGGGTCTTTCGTATCCGCTCTTCGATTTCGCTCTCCGCCATCTGGTCGGAGACCTCGATTGCGATCGGTGGGGGGTGATGATAGGTTAACTCGTGCCTCTGGAGGACGTGTTTACCTCCGATAGTGATCGCTCTGTCTCCAAAACCGAAAGTCACCGCTCGGACTGCGGGAGCCAGCAGCTGCTGGAGCTGCTGATAGAGGGATTGGTATTTCGGGATTCTCAAGGGTGGACATGCGTCCAGCATGACTTCTCCGTTTACCAGACGGGTGGCGAATGCCATACAATTCGGCTCACCACACTCCTTGCAGGCGGTTCCTGGCAGCAGACGGTATACATCGATAGGGCTGATCTCCTTGATGCTTCGTCTTCCGGGCTTATCCTTCATGCTCAGATCTCCAGCCTGACCCATTCGAGGCCCCTATCCTTTCCAGCTTTCCCCGTAGTCATAAGGTGGCGAGTGACTTCCCGTACTGTCTGTACAGCAGCCGGATGCATCATCATCAATAGATCCAGACCGGCCAGGAGGAGGGAAAGGGCAGTGATCGTTTCCCACAGTGGCCCCCGGACTTCCCGTGGCCCGAATACTGGATCGAGAGCCATCCACGCTTCCCGTGCTGCCCAGGCATTGGTTGATCCTGAAACGGTGGGGTGCTGGAGTTCTCCGTCTCCCATCAGGGCAGCCATGCGGGCTCGTTCGTGGATAGTAAAAGAATATTCCAGCCCATAACCCAGCGCTGCCGTCGTAAGATCCATTGCGACCTGCTCAGGCGGAATGTACGCATACAGCCTCCGGTTGAGCTCCTTTGCACTATTCAGATCAAGACCAGTAAAGGCCAAAAGTAAATGTCCATGCTCCTTCGCCGCATTGGCGACTGTTTCCAGAGTTCTTGCCTGGGCCATGTCCAGAGTCACCGAATTCAGGAGCACACGCTCTCCTGACGCTACCTCTGCAACACGGGTAAAAACCTGTGCATCCTTCCGTGGATCACCACATCCCCCGATAATAAGAGGCACATCTACTGCCTGAAGCACTTCTTCTACCGTTCTGGCTGCATCCGAAGGCGAAGTATCATGGATAAGGGGATCCGTACTCATTAGATGGATGGTCACCACCTCAGCCCCGAATTTTTCCACATTCCTTTTCGCCCAGGCCGCGGGATCGGCCATCACGTCAGCAATATTCTCTTTCAGCGGTCGAGGCAGCGCAACATTCATATCGAAGACATCCAGCGCAATTACAGGGAGGCGGGGGGATGCATACTCGTACCAGTAGGCGGGGGAGGAGGCGCCCCCGATCATCACCGTACTGCCTCGACTTCCTCCCTCACTGGATCTAGCCCCCAGCACGATTTCGCGGACCTGGCCGGGAAATTTCTCCGTGGGTGGAGAGAACGATTCCTGAAAGAGAGATGATGGTGCTGGTCGATCTTCAAGTGGAGATGGTGCGGTAGCTGGAGAAATACCTCCCCCTGGAAACCAGAGCTCGAGTTCTCCGATCTCCATCTCGAAACGTTCAAGTTCCACCCGTTCTTGACCAGAAAGGAGGGAGAGAAGGCGAGGTCCCAACAGCCGCGCCAGCTCCTGCTCGGGGGTGTTCTC
>JAJRCO010000370.1 GCA_028678905.1 Methanomicrobiales archaeon | reverse complement strand
CGGAGAAACCTCGTGGAGACCACCTTCTCCGTCCTGAAACGGAGCTATGGAGAGAACGTGCAATCGAGGAAATACCGGAACCAGGTGAAGGAGATCAAGGTCCGGGTGGTTCTCTATAACCTGAACCGATGGATACAAATAATTTGGTTTATTGTGATCAGGGGAATTCTACGCAGCCAGGATAATCCCTCATTTTTAATAGTATCTTCTCCGACTCTCTCAGATAAGTGCCAGAAAGAGAGAGAATATTCCCACCTGGATGAGAGTTAGGGGAACCCCGACCCGCAGGAATTCAAGAAAGGTCAGAGTCTCCCCTCGCCTCTCCGCGTTCTGGATTACGATGACGTTGCTCGCCGCTCCGAGAATGGTGAGGTTTCCGGCAAGGGTGCTCCCCGCCGCAAGGGCGAGAGTCTGGCCGAGGGGTATTCCCTGGTAGACCAGCAAGGGCTGAAACAGGGCAACAAAGGGAACATTGGAGATAAACTGACTGATGATTACACTGAGCGCAAGGATGCCGAGGACCGAATCAGGAATACCACCCCGGAGAAGAGACTGAAAGATCCCGGATTGCCACACACTTCCCATCAGGACAAACATGGCCACGAAAAAGATCATAGTTGGCCAGTCCACCAGCCGGATCAGGGTCGCCCTTTTGCGGCTGAACAGGAGCAAGGGCGACGCGGACAGTAGAGCGATCAGGGGAAGACTGATGACGCGGAAGGCCGGAAAAACAGGCGCTGCGGTGCGTGCTGCGATGAGAATGAGAAGGATAGCCAGAGATACCCGCACGACCCTGGCAAGCTGTGGATCACTGATCTGGCCTTCCTCCATCACCGGGACATCCTTGCCGAATTCTTGGCGGTACAGCCACCGGAAAAGAAGATACACTATCGCCAGGGAGAGCAGCGTGGGCGCAGCAAGATAGAGAAAAAATGTCAGGAAAGGATTATCAAGCCCACTGTAGGATGCGATCAGGAGATTCTGAGGATTACCAATGGGACTCATCACGCTCCCCGTGGTAATCGCGCAGCACAAGACCAGAAGGAGCATGCGGGGGGAGATCCGGAATTTTTGCGCACAATACAGCACCAAGGGAGTTCCGATGATGGCGAGGGTATCATTCATCAGGATAGCAGAAAAAAATCCAAAGGAGAAGATCAGCATAACTACCAGCTGATCGCTGTTTTTCGCTCTTTTAAGTACCCGCTGTCCGAGTATGAACAGGTATCCACTCTCTTCCAGTCCCACGCCCACGACGAACATGCCGAACAGGAAGAACAGTACCTCAAAATTTATCGCCCGTATGGCCTCCGGTAGAGAGATCTCGCCGGTCACCAGGACTGCGATGGCCCCCCCGGTCATCACCTGCCAGATGCGAAAGGTGAATCTTCCTACCTGTCGTACCGCAATGAGGAAAAAGACCAGAGCCAGGATGATGAGGGAAAGGTACGTACGTCCCGGTATCAGTGCTGCACTTATGAATTTTTGTTTTCAATGATGATCAGATTCTATTCGTTCCGGGCTAGGAGTATGTTCTGGCAATTAGTCGTGTCATGCCTTCTCGATCGAATTTCGCGTCACCCGGATGATCGGACTGGTCGAAAGGAATAAATTTACAGTGATAAAACCTATCAAGACAGACCAGAAATGCAACTGCTGCGGAACTGCAGGAAGGTACAACCTGTTTTTTATGGTAACCACACCCATCGGCTTTAAAAAAGACACTGTGTACGAAAAAGTGGAGGGCGCAACCACTTTCCTGGTCAGTGATAACTACTTTTACAAGTCGGAGACCTATTATCGCATCGTCCGCCACGAGATTGAAGGGAAGTATGCGATCCCCTCAAGCAAGGACCTTATTGAGGCTTTCGTCGTCCCCATCTGCCTTGAAAAAGCACGAATGCAAGGGATTCGAGTCTGTTCATGGGAGGTCTCCTACAGTTATGCGCCCCTCCCCTCTATCGCGTACGGAATACATTATTACTCGGATCCGGCCGAATACAGCATTCTCCGGGACAGCGAGGTCGCAAGAGAGGTGATCCATCATATTACCAACCATGGGAGGTACCCCTTCTGCTACCAGCCCATCACCGATTCATCCGAGGTGTTCCCGGTCATCGCGGTGTTCGGCGATACTACCGAAGACGAGCCTGAGCTCCGGCAGCTTGCAATGACTGTCTATACGACCTTCCGAGTCCCCTTCCTTTCCATGACCGTGTTGTGGGATGGAGAGAACTATTCCCTGTCCTCGCTGAGCAACGCAAAATATTCGAAGCTCTCCCCGGGAGATCGAACACTCCTTCGCGCCCACCTGGAGACGATGCCCGGTGGGTAGTCTGGGGTTATTCGTAGATCGGCAGACGCTGGGTAACGCAGAACAGCTCACAGCCCTATTACGGATCAGGGATACGGCTGAAAGGATGGGGCACTCCCTGTCCTTTATTTTCCCGGTGGACATCAAGCGAATCGCTCGCCTTGATGGCCTTTTTATCCGCAGCCGGACCGATCCCATGAATATCAGTTTCGTGGCGGCAAAGATGGCGGCATTTCACGGCATCCCGGTCATCGATGATGCCGATTCTATCCAGATCTGTTCAGATAAGATCAATATGTACCTACATATGATGAACAGCGGGGTGCCCATACCGGAAACCCTGTTTTTGCGGAAACAGGAGATCACCGCCAGTCACGTACGAGAGGTGATGGACTTCCTGGGAACTCCTCTCATTGTAAAAGAGCCTTCCACCTCCTTCTCGGCACGGGTGGAGAAGGTGGACACTGTTCCCGGCTTTCTTCGTGTGGCGAAGCGCTTTATCAAGCTCAGCGACTGGATCGTCGCCCAGGCTTTTGTTGAGAGCCAGTTTGACTGGAGGGTGGGAATATTGAATGGAGAGCTGCTCTACGCCTGCAAATATATCATTCCCACAGAAAGTTTTAAAATTCAGGCGACAGTCAATGGTCACGTCGTATACTGCGCGGTGAAAAGTGTCCCCCCGTCACAGGTCCCCCGTCGCATCGTCGAAGTTGCCCTGCAGGCCGGTAGAGCCGTTGGAACGGGATTGTATGGGGTTGATATAAAGGAGAAAGATGAACAGGTGTACGTGATAGAAGTAAACGATAATCCCTCCCTGGAAAGCGGGGAAGATGAATTTTACCCTTTCATTTATGAAAAAATCATCACTTACCTTCTCGGAGAGTGAGTCTGTTGGCCGAAGTCTGGTTCGATATTTTCTCCCGTATCTGTGAACGGTGTGGAGGCCACTGCTGTTATGAAGCCCACCCACCCCTTACCGAGGAACGGATCCGCCGCATCAGTGCGTCTACCGACATCGGCGGCCGCATCGAGCAGAATGGATACCGACGGTTGCGGGTGCGGGAAGATGGTTTCTGCATCATTCTCAACCATACCCGATGCCTGATAAATGCAGAAAAACCCGAAACCTGCCGGGCCGGTCCCTTTACTTTCGATATCCGGAATGGAAAACTAGAAATCTATCTGAAAAAGGAGAGTATCTGCCCTCTGGTGGGTCATCTCAAGTACTATCCAGAGGCCTACCGCCATCAGTATGAGCACGCGTTGTGTCACCTTATCTCCCTGATAAAAGGACTTCCGCCCGCAGAGCTTGCAGAAATACTGAAAGTTGATGAGCCGGAAACGGAAAAGGTAGCCGAGATACCTCTCCAGGATCTGTCATGACCATCGGAACAGAACATGAGTATTCTTTGAATGATGCTTCTTTCACCCCGATGCCGGTCTCCGACCGGATTCTGGAGAGGATGGCAGGAAGAATCCAGAACGAAACCCCTCTAGGGGATGTGATCATATCCAAAGAACTGCAGAAGCATGTGATGGAGATTGTCCCCCGGAAGCCCCAGAACACACTTCGTGACCTGGAGCGGGTAGTTCAATCCGGTATCACCAATCTGTACAATTTCCTCCACCCGGATCTCCAGCTGCTGGGTCTGGGAATGCACCCTCTCCTTACCCTGAATATGACCGGCGTTTGGGATCACGAGGAAGGGGACGTCTATGCGGAGTACGACCGGATTTTCAATATCCACCAGCATGGCTGGCTCAATATCCAGGCTCTGCAGATCAATATCCCCTATGGATCGGAGCAGGAGCTGATCACCATCCATAACCGCATCCGAGCCCTGATTCCCTATCTTGTAGCGGTCTCTGCGGCGTCCCCATTTGTGGAAGGAAAAGAGACCTCCACTATGGATAACCGCCTGGTATATTATCGGAAAAATCAGGATAGGATTCCGCTTATCTGTAACATGCTCATACCGGAGAAACTTTCCCGGCTCGCCGATTATCACGCCATCCAGGAAGATATCTGCCAGAGCCTGCGCCAGGAAGGGTCCCAGATCCTGTGCAGGGAGTGGGTAAATTCACGGGGGGTGATCATCCGGTTCTCGCGCAGTTGCTTAGAGATCAAGGCGATCGATGAACAGGAATGCCTCCGCTCCGATATGGCGGTCACCGCTTTCGTCCTCTCCCTCCTCCGTTGCGGGGATCTTGGGCTGGAAGAAAACCAGGACCGGATCCTAGACCTTACGGAAGAGGCGATCAAAGGGGGTGTCGCTCCTCTGCGCCCGGAACTTTCCAGACTTTATACCAGCGCTGAACAATGTGCGACACCCGATGAACAGCAGTACCTGCCTCTGATTAAGAAAAAGCTAGAGAGGGGTAGCATCGCCGAAGTCCTTTCCGCTCGGGCGCGGGGTCTCACAAGTCTCTATCCCCTCCTGCAGGATTTGGAGTACTGCCTTCGGCATAATATCCCCTACGTGTGAGTGAAATTCTCTCTTTTTTTAGCGCAGTTCCTCGGGAAGGTTTCCGGATATCAAGGGGCCATAGCTTATCGTACAGAGGGCAGGTGTAGAAATTGATAAATACCGGCACTTCCACCCACCTTTATGCCCGAAAAGGACCGGAACGGGGCGATAGAAGTAGACAGCGTCACTTGGGAAAAAGTGGTGGAAAAAGCGTCGTTACCGGTCAGCGTCATGTTTTTCAGCCCGGCCTGCCCGCACTGTCGAATCATACGCCCCTATTTCGAACAGTTTGCCCGAGAGATGGAAGGCAGGATGATTTTTGTTATCCTGAATATCGCGGCTAATGCCTGGATCGGAGAGCGATATGGGATCCGGGCTACCCCCACCTTCAAATGGTTCTGTAACGGAAAGCCGGTCCAGGAACTAGTGGGAGCAGTCTACCCCGCCCTCCTGAAAAAAATCTCCGAGGATGTGCTCGTATACGGAAAGGAATGTGCGGAAAACTCAACCAATCTCCAGTATGAGATCACCGGGTACGGATAACTGTGCTATATACCAACCCCTAAAAATATCCGTACCAAGGCTCCGATGATAAAGGATACAAACGCAACTCCCAGACTGATCGCTGCCATTTCGGTAAATCGCCTGCGGAATGACAGATCTTTTACCACTGAGATATAGTAGGTAAAGATTCCGATCACCAAGATGGCAAAAATCAGCGTGGCCAGGAAGCTCACCCGATAATCGGTGAGCAGGAGATAGGGCGCGATGAGGAGGAATACGGTAACCAGATACGCGATCCCGGTATACGAGGAAGCCTTGAAAGGATTCAATGCCCCTCCTTCTGATTTGGTGGAGAGATATTCTGAGGCGGCCATAGAGAGCGAAGCCGCTATACCGGTGATCAGGCCGGCCAACGCGATGAGTCGGGTGTCCTGGAATGCCAGGGTGAGCCCGGCAAGGGTACCGGTCAGTTCCACCAGTGCGTCGTTCAGACCGAGTACCAGTGCGCCCACATAGAGGAGCCGATCCTCATCAATCATATCGATTAATTCCTTTTCGTGGGCGTCTTCATCGGGAATCAGCTTCAGAACAGCGGGTTCCCAGCTTCCCAACTCACGGTATGATTCCTGCGCGTTCCCTTCCCCCGATTCCATGAGTTTCAGGGAGAAGGTGAGACCCAGAATTCGAGCAAGCAGATAGTACCACCCGATACGAAAGCGGTGGGGGGAAACCTCCTTTCCGGTAAGATTTTTAAGAAATTCATAATGCGTACGCTCTTCCTGCGCGATCCTTTCCAGCACTTCTTTATTGTGGGGATTATTGGTGACTGCTACGAGCTGCTGATAGATTCGGTGCTCGGTTGTCTCTGTTCTCTGAGCCCCTTCCAGACGGCGCAGGCGGTCATTTTCGGTCATAAGCCTAAATCACCGGATAGCTCCACTTGGTGGATGATAAAATCGAGGGCACAGAAAAGGCGGAAGAAGTCAGACCAGGAAATCGGACATCCCCCAATCCGCACCAGAATTCCGATAAAAGGTGGATCCTCGAAAAGGACGGGAAATTGTATCCACAATCCCTATAACCCCTCATGATCTACTATTGAAACGAATATGGGCAATAAAGAAGTTCAGGAGATGATGTTATTGATGGCATCGCAGATCCAGTCCATCGCCAACCGGATTTCAGACGAAGACGTCCATTGTTTTCTGAACGAGGTCACCTGTGCAAAACGAATTTATGCGATGGGAGCGGGTAGATCCGGTCTCGTAGCGAAAGGATTTGCGATGCGGCTTATGCATCTCGGATTCACCTCTTTTGTAGTCGGCGAAACCATTACTCCGGCTCTGCAGCGGGAAGATCTGGTAGTCATATTCTCCGGTTCAGGAGAGACGAAAACCATCGCTGACCTTGCGGAGACTGCCAAGACTATCGGAGCCCGGGTCTGTCTGATCACATTCAGCCCCAATTCCCGCATCGGAAGGATCGCCGACTGTGTGGTCACCATTTCCAGCCAGAGGGAGGAGACACGTGATCCCTCCGCGGAATTCGAGGTCCGCCAGATGATGGGGGAGCATAAATCGTTCGCTCCCTTGGGAACGCTATTTGAGACAGCGGCCATGGTGTTTGCTGATGCGGCGATCTCGGCCTTGATGGACATCCGTGCATGCAGGATCGAAGATCTGAAGGGTAGGCATGCCAACATTGAGTAGGTGATCAGGATGTACGCTCATCGTGTCGAATCGATAGAGATATCCGGAATCCGGAAACTGTTTGAAGCGGCCAGTAAAGATTCCATCAACCTAGGACTTGGTCAGCCCGATTTTGATACTCCTTCGCACATCAAGGAGGCGGCCATCCGGGCGATACGGGAGGGAAAAACCGGATACACCAGCAATGCCGGAATCGAGGAGCTTCGGGAGGCCATCTCCCTCAAACTGAAGAGGGAGAACAATCTGGAATACGCACACAACCAGATCATCGTGACTGCGGGGGCGAGCGAAGCGCTGCATATCGTCCTTCAAGCGCTCGTAGATACCGGTGACCGGGTCCTTCTCGCCGACCCGGGTTTCGTCTCATATGCCGCCCTGGCTACCCTTGCCGATGGAAGGCCGGAAGGATTACCGTTGGATGGCCAATTTCATCTTGATATCGAAAAAGCGAAGGAAGCGATGGACGGTGCCCGCATCCTGGTCTTGAATTCACCCTCCAATCCTACTGGTGCTATGGAAAGTAAAGAGAATATTCGGGCAGTGGTGGAATACGCCCAGGATGTGGGGGTAACCGTGGTAAGCGACGAAGTGTATGAACACTTCGCGTACGAAAAAGAGCACGTGAGCCCTGCCCGTTTCGGGAACAACGTCGTCACTATCAATGCGGCATCCAAAACGTATGCGATGACAGGGTGGAGGCTTGGATTTGTGGCTGCTGAAAAGGACGTAATAGAACAGTGTCTAAAAGTGCACCAGTACTGTCAGGCTTGTGCGACCTCCATCTCCCAGTATGCTGCTCTTGCTGCCTACACTGGTACCCAGGTTCCGGTCCGGAAAATGAGGAAAGAATATCTGGCAAGAAGAGATCTGGTCTACCAGGGACTCTCTGCGCTAGGGATTTCCTTCCCCCTGCCGGAAGGAGCATTTTATGCGTTCGTACCCATGGATACGCCTCTTCTGAACCGGGTCCTCGAAAAAGGCGTAGTCATCGTCCCCGGCATCGCGTTCGGTAAGAACGCCCCCGGTTATGCCCGGTTGAGCTATGCGGCATCAAGGGAGAATCTACGATCTGCCCTGCAGAGAATCGCGGAAGCAAAAGGTGAAGTGCATGGTTAGGAAATTGCTCCAGAAACTGTCCAATGCCCATGGTGTCTCGGGCTGTGAGGGAAGTGTCTCGGACATTGTGCGGAAAGAACTTAAGTCATCCGTTGATGAGATGATGAGCGATACCCTCGGAAACCTCATCGCCGTTAAAAAGGGGGACGGATTCAGTGTGATGCTGGCCGCACACATGGACGAGATCGGTCTGATGGTGAAATACATAGATGAAAAGGGTTTCATCCGCTTCGTCACCTTGGGTGGGTGGTATGCTCCAACCCTGTACAACCAGCGGGTCGTACTCTATGGTGGGAAAGAACCGGTTTATGGAGTGGTGGGTGGAAAACCTCCCCATGTGATGGACGATGACGAGCGTAAAAAACCTCTCAAAACAGAAGATATGTTCATCGATATTGGGGTAAACAGCCCAGAAGAAGCAAAAAAAATGGGTATCGGGGTCGGAACTCCCATCACCATAGACCGCGAACTCGTTGACCTTGCCGGCTCCCGGGTGACCGGTAAGGCGTTCGACAACCGGGTCGGGGTTACACAGCTGATCAGCACCATGCAACAGCTGGATACGCCGCACACCGTGTACGCGGTCTGTACAGTACAGGAAGAAGTGGGACTCAAAGGTGCCCGCACCAGCGCGTTCACGCTGGATCCGGATTGTGCGATCGCACTGGACGTGACCATCCCCGGGGATCATCCGGGTATCGAGAAAAAACAATCCTCCTTGGAGATGGGAAAAGGTGCGGGAATTACCATAGTCGATAGCTCCGGCCGGGGGCTCATTGCCAGCCGGGCGATGGTCGAATGGCTTACAGAAACCGCCGATAAGAACCAGATCCCATACCAGCTGGAGGTCGGGGCCGGAGGTACTACTGACGCGACTGCTATCTATCTGACCAAAGGTGGCATTCCCAGTACCACAGTGAGCGTTCCCACCCGGTACATCCACTCTCCTGTCGAAGTGGTCGATCTCCAGGATATCGATTCATCGGTGTCGCTCCTTGTCCAGGCGCTGAAAGGAAAGCCGAAACTATAATCACCATTTTCCACTACTGGTACCATCGTATAGTATGAGCGTGTAGGAAAATCGTAAAGCCCCCCCCATCACGGCAGCGCAGGCCTGAACCTGTGCGTTCTTAGCTCGAGATGGGCATTTCTTTATATAGGATGAATGGAAAGTAGCGCCACATTTCTGAAGGTATGGCCTATGTCCAGTAGATCGAATCTTCTCATTGCCCTGATGATGGTGATCACGATTGCCCTAGCCGTGTTTAGTGCCGGATGTACCTCATCGGCGCCCCAACAGACCCCTCCCCAGACTCCTGCAGGAGTCACGTTTCTTCCCGCCCGTAACGTATCCCGCCTTATGGATGTGACGCCTCCCGCAGGCGCGATATATCCCGGAGTACCCCTGAACATCGTGATAGACGTCGAAGCAAACCTCACCGATTCCTCTTCGATGAGCATCCAGCAGAGCGGAAAGGAGTATGGGACTACCCATATGGTCGATGATAACAGAGTGACGCTCCGCCGGTACATGGACCAGGCAGCGCCTGATGGATTGTACACCGTTACCTATACCGCCTGCTGGGAATCCGGAGGATCCTGTGAGGATGGCATGTTCCAGTTTGCGATTGATCGGAGCTTCTCCTCTCCCTACACAGACTGGAGGGGACAATCCGCGGTGACCATTCACATTCAGAATGAAACGAAAAATCCGCGGTATGTGATCGTAAGCCCAGGAACCAATGTAACCTGGGTGAACGACGATCCCGTTGCCCATACTGCGGACAGTGATTCCCATATGACCCACTCCTACTATCCGGATCTCGATTCCGGCCTGATTGAACCGGGAGCCTCGTTCTCCCACGTCTTCGATCAAGCGGGTGTGTACCCCACCCACTGCAGCGAGCATGCGGAAACCGAACACGCGATCATCATTGTTGAGTAACATGAAGGAGGGCAAAAACTCCCATCCGCTCTTTATATTTCTGGAGTGACCCGATGATTCATTCGCATCATGACCGTTTTTCCGAGCGCTCACAAACATGGAATGGGCGATTCCTGTTCCTTGTTCTTGGGGCTATCCTATCAATCCTGTTCGTCTGTCAGCCGGTTTTTGCTCATCCTCCCTCGGCGCTGAGCTTTTCCTACAACCAGACTGATCAGGAACTCACGGTGACCATCACTCATGGTGTGAGAGATAAAAGTACTCATTACATCCGGGAGGTGACTATCAGGAAAAACGGTGTTCCTCTCTTCAACCAGACCTATACCAGCCAGCCTACAGCTACAGTGTTCTCATATTCGTACCCGCTCTCCACACAAGATGGAGACCGGGTAGAAGTCACCGCCACCTGTAATCTCTACGGTTCTCTCTCCGACACCTATGTACCCTCATCGGGGCTGACCACCACAGGTCAGGTCACTGGTCCTCCGACTCTCTGGCCGTACCATATGAGCCTGCTCTCCATCGGTTTCGTATGTATGATCCTGGGGGTTATCTTTGCCCGTTCCCGGAACGTTCGGACAGGATGGTTCAAGATGCATTCGTCTCTCGAGAAAGTGGGATTTGCGCTCATCGTTGCAGGAATCGTACTGGGGGCGTACATGGTCGCAGTCTCCGGTGGCCCTCATTTCCGGGTGACCCACGGTATTATCGGAGCGACAGGAGCGGGACTTGCGGGTGTCGGATTCTCGCTGGGCATCGGCAGGAACTACATTCACAAAAGGAAGGTGCTGGCCCGAGCGGTACACACCCGGACAGGGTATGTGACCATCGCGGTGATGACGGGGGCCATTGCGACCGGCATACTCCTGCTGGTGCTGGTCTAGGCCGTTACCGACAGAAATACAACTTTCCATGGAAGATAAACATTCGAGAGGTACACATGGTTCTGTTCCGATGCACAGTGTGCAGGGTCTTTGAATATGATAGTGCCTATGGAATTCCGCGCAAAAACATCGTGCCGGGAACCGAGCCAAAGAGTTTTCCTAATGACTGGCGTTGTCCTGATTGCGGGGCAGATGCCACTCACCTCGCAGAACCGGGATCCTCCGGTACATCGAAGGTGGATATCGCCTCTCCTGGAGTTGAACCCCGCGGTATGAACGAGTCCGAGCTCCCCGGTAAACCAAGCGCTGGCCCTGAAAGGTGGAGAGAATCGATTGGGTCAGACCAGGTGGAAGAATATCTCTCTGATATTCGGACGATGGCCACCACTGGTGCATCGATCATCGAACCCATGCGAACCAGGAAGCCTGCCCCCTCCTGGGACGATATCCTGATAAAAGGGGCGCAGATTGCCCGAATTCCCCTGAATGCAGATGTTCCGGTCATCACCCGCACCATAATCGGGCCCGGCGCCTCACGACCTTTGATCATCGAAACGCCCATCTTTGTCAGCCATATGTCTTTTGGGGCTTTATCGAGGGAGGCAAAGATTGCCCTTGCGAGGGGAAGCGCTGCCGTGGGCACTGCGATCGGTTCCGGGGAAGGAGGGATACTGGAAGACGAACGGAAACATGCCTACCGGTATATTTTTGAATACGTCCCCAACCGCTACAGCGTGACCGAGGAAGCTCTTGCATCGGTCGATGCCATCGAGATAAAATTAGGCCAGTCCGCAGAACCTGGTCTGGGAGCACATCTTCCCGGGAAAAAGGTTACCACCGAGATCGCACGTGTCCGGGGATATCCGGAAGGAAGCGACATCATCAGCCCGGCCACCTTCGAAGATATCAGGAATGGAGACGATCTTGCAGAAAAGGTGAAATGGCTCCGTTCTCGGTCCGAAGGAAAGCCTATTGGGGTGAAGATAGCGGCCGGGAACATAGAGGACGATCTAGAAGTCCTCCTTCACGCAAAACCAGATTTTGTCACCATCGACGGTCGGCCTGGGGGGACCGGAGCAGCTCCCAAGTACATTAAGGCAGCCACTTCGATCCCCACTATCTTCGCCCTTCATCGTGCCCGGACATTTCTCGATGAACAGGGGGCAGGGAACATCTCTCTGGTGATCACGGGGGGATTGCGGGTCTCTTCGGATTTTGCCAAAGCCCTTGCTCTGGGTG
>JAJRCO010000024.1 GCA_028678905.1 Methanomicrobiales archaeon | reverse complement strand
GATTTCTCCTGGTCGTTGGTGAACTATTTCCAGTGGATTCCCTTGGGGATTGCTTCTTCGGTGAATCGGTATGTAGCCAGATACCGGGCCGCCCACGATACGACGGGGGTGAACCGGGTTGTCAGTTCCGCCTCGTTTCTTTTGGGGCCTGCCGGCTTGCTGATCACCGGATCGACGATCGGGGCGTCACTGCTCTTGCCCCACTGGTTCAGCGTCCGACTGGGGGCGAACCTGCGGGAGGCTCAATGGGTAGTGTTCTTCCTGGGGGCCAGCCTGGGCGTGCAGGTGGCCTTCAGCGCCTTCAACGGCGTGCTCACGGGCTGTCATCGGTGGGGTCTACACAACCTCAATACCAGCGGCTGGTATGCGATGACAGCCATGGGAATGATCTTGGCTCTGCGATTTGGAGGGCATTTGTGGGCGATCGCCGCGATTACCTTGGTGGGAGAGATCCTGGCCAACATCAGACGGGTGATCTTGTCCTACAGAGTGTGTGAAGGGTTGCGAATCAGGCCATCGTTGGTGCGGCGGTCCACGATCGGGGAGTTGTTCGTCTTCGGTGGAAAGACGCTGATTCCCAGCGTGTCCAACTTGCTGTTGAATCAGACAACTAGTATCCTGATCCTGAGCTATCTCGGGCCGGCGGCCCTGGCCTTATACAGTCGGCCGCGCTCTCTGGTGTACCGCGTCGACGTGCTCGTGCGGACGATGGCCATGATTCTGATACCCACCACCAGTTCGCTGGAGAGTACGGGCAATCTGCGGGAGATTCGGGAACTGGTCGTCAAGTCCGCCCAGTACTCGCTGTACATGGCCCTGCCCATCGTTCTGGTGCTCGTGATCTTCGGGGGGCCCGTTATGCAGTTCTGGATGGGACCCCGCTACTCCAATGGTCTGGTCCCGGCCATTCTGGCGGCCGGCTATCTCCCCGTGTTGGTTCACTTGCCGGGACTATATACCTTGATCGGTCTCAATGCCCATGGCCGAGCCGGTGCGGCGCGTCTTGTTGCTTCCCTC
>JAJRCO010000383.1 GCA_028678905.1 Methanomicrobiales archaeon | reverse complement strand
TTCTGGATCCTCCTCTTCATCGGGGTCCTGGCCGTGATCGTCGTGGGCATGTGGATCCTCCGGGAGAGGTACCTATGAGGCGGGCGGCCCTCTTCGCCCTCCTCGCGGTCCTCCTCCTTCCCGCGTTGCTCCAGAGCGCGAGCGCGAACACCGCGACGACGTGGAACACCACGGGGGCCTTCGACTCAGGCGACAAGGGCACGACTCCCTACGTCGGCCAGGTCGGACAGTGGTCCTTCCGGGCCCCGATCCCCAATGCGGTCGCGGACCTCGCCTCGGTCACCTACGGTTCCTCGATCTACGTCTTCGGGGGCTACGCGGGCGGGGCCACGGCCCCCACGAACTACACGCAGGTCTACGACGCGACCTCGGACACGTGGACGCAAGCGGCCACGTTCCCCACGAAGCGGTGGGGCGCGGCGGCGGCTCGATACGCGGACCGCGCCTACGTCTTCGGGGGCGACGTGGACGGCTCGTCCACGGGGTCGAACAAGAACGAAGCCATCAATCTCACGACGGGCGCGTGGGCCACGAAGACGGCGGTCCCCGCGGCCATGGCGCACCAAGGCTTGATGGCCGCGACCGTGGGGGACGGCATCTACGTTTTCTACGGGACCACGGCTTATGTCTACTATCCCGGCAACGACTCGTGGTTCGCCAAGACCTCCTCCTCCAAGTCCCGCACGTGGTGCAGCGTGTCCGTGGTCGGGACGGACGTCTACCTGATCGGCGGGTACACGGGGACGGTCGCCTCGAATGACGTCCGGATCTTCCACACGGCCTCGGACTCCTGGAACGATGCCTACGACACGGCCCCGTACACAGCCTGGGGCATGGTGCGGGAGGCCCCGACGAACGGGAGCGTGATCTACGAGGCCATGGGCTTCTCCGGCTCGGCCTTCTTCGCCAACGTGTACGCCTACTACTACGCGACGAAGACCTGGGTGCGGTACGTGGACGCCCCCCACGCCCTCGACGGTCCCGCCTCGGGCATGGTCGACGGGAAGCTCTACATCCTCGGCGGGCGGGACTTCTCCCTGAATCCAGTCGGCACGACCTTCAACCAGGAGATCGCCTTCGTCACCCCGAACGATGGGAACTACCAGGTCGAAACGTCCTCAGACAATGGCTTGGTCCCGCTCGACTCCTTCAAGCTCCGCGGCTACGGCGGGGACCGATACGACTTCGAGTACCCGAACGGATCCAACGCTAAGTGGACCTGGGCCATGACCGCGGCGAGCGACCCGACGCGGTGCAGCCTCGTCCATGAGATTGCAGGGCTTGCCCTCTACCTCCACGACACGGTCGCAGGGAACCAGAACTGTAACAGCATCTCGCGGCTCGCCAAGGAGATCACGTCGGACTTCGACCTCCGCGTACACTTCGCGCTGATCTCGGGGAGCTCAGGCAACGTGATCTTCCGGGTCACCAACGGGACCACCTACGGATCCGCGATCGCGAACGGGTTGCAGGTCGCCATCGGGGTCACGGGG
>JAJRCO010000216.1 GCA_028678905.1 Methanomicrobiales archaeon | reverse complement strand
ATTCCGATGATGATGCCATTCTTCAAGAGTGACCATTTGTCCTCCTTGCCTGGACGTGCGTAACCGAAAATAATTCCGATTACGAGGATGAGAATCTCAAACCAAGGAACAGCCATGTTTTTCCTCACCTATTTGTAACTCGCTGTTATTCAAATATTTTCTCCATTGCGTGGAATTAAAAGTCACCTATCAGATTAGTCAATCCAGAGGGGTTACTTTCGATCCCCGATCATCCGGTCCGCATCGAGGGCACCTCCATCAGCCCCCAACAAAGGCCTTGGAGGATCGCACATATATCCGGGCCATGCGCTTACCTTTGCACGCAGGGATAGGGCACCGGGGGAACTTCACACGCATCTTTCTCTCTGTTTTGAACCAAACTGGATCGATAATCTTTCAGGAAACGGCAGACAATTGTCGTAGGATCACAGCATATCGACGATGAGGTAAAAATTGTGATATGCAACAATAAATTCCACGAACGCAAGAGCGAGGGGTGTCGATAGGAAGATAAGGTAGTACACATCCCAGCCCGGGATGGCCACCTTTGACTTCTTGTTGAAATACCTGGAGAGAAAATACAGGATCAGATAGGCGGTGCATGCAATGGGTATATAGAAGAACGAATTCACGGCCAGTATATCCCGCAGAAAGGGGTTCTGTTCCGCCTGAATGCCGATATTGTGAACCAGGATCAGCGTGGTGATCACATCCAAAGATAAGGAAAACCCAAACAGCACCCACGCCGTTTTTTCCAGTATAGGTTTTTTCAACAGTCCCAGATCGGTCATAATGGCCCTCGCAGGGGAGTTCATGCCCCCATATAAAACTAACGACAGCAGGAGAATCCATTCGGCATTGTGATATTGGACCAATGACGTAATGATGAAAAGAATTGAACTTATTGCCGAAGGCGGGTATTCTGCGTTCCACCCTGACCTCGGATTCGAATTACAAGTCCAGGATTCTTGATCGCAAAATCCGTCACCCAAAACGCTAGCACCTTAAATGTGGTAAGGCACGATAGTTGAGCCGGTGCATATCGCGGGACGTAGAACCTGGTGGCTTCTTACAGGTACCGCGATCTTCGCTGGATATGAGAAGGAGGATTAGATTTCTCAATCATATTCGCGCCAGGTATGGCCACACTTACAGCAGCGATAGAAACGTACTTCGCTTTCGTCGGCGGCCCTGAGCTGGCGAAGCCACCAGAACGCGGTGTTGTGCTCGCACTTGGGGCATTTGGTGGCGATGGTGGGGAGGGTAGAGATAGAGGGGTCCTCGATAATGGTAATAGTGCGTTCCGATGCCTGTCTGGTTCTCCTCAACAGGTTCTCGTCTTTTATGGACTTGATATAACCACACTTGCGGCATTTCATCTGCCCACCGGATGAGACAAGCATGCTTCTACACTTCGGGCAGAACATGGGTACAACTATAGCGTGGGCGGGGTGATTAATCCTCTCCTTTATCCCAAATATCCAGACTTTTGTCAGCATCCCAAAATCCTTTTTTTCTCCAGTGATTCATATAATAAAGATGGTGGAAGCCCTCATTTTTTTAGCCTGCGCCGGTTTTATCGGCTCTGTCTTCCCCTTCCGTTATGCACATCTTCTCGCTGCGGGGGGGTGGGTGGCGATTGTCGCTGCCCTGTTCACCGAGCTTCCCTATTACTTTTCGGTCAATAACTTTCTCTATCCGACCTTTGCAGTTCTAGCGATTCCTTTTCTGGCTATAACTCTGCGCCACCTGTTCAGGGCGGATCCCGAGCTGATGCAGCTTTCGCGGGCAGCGGCGCTGGCATTCCTGATCTATGCCCCCTTCGCCTTCATTCCGTCCCTTGGTGACTGGCTCATCAATCTGGTGGTGGGCCAGGTGATCTGGATGCTGGAGATGGTGCAGCTTCCGGTATCACTGCCGGTCTGGAATATCGTGGCCCGCAACGGGTTCCGCACTGAAATCATCCTCGGCTGCACGGGCATCCAGAGCATCGCCATCCTGCTGGGCGTAGCGGCAGGAGTTCGCACCACGCTACGTCAGAAAGTCGCGGCTTTTCTCCTGATCGCCCCGGTCATCTACTTTCTCAATCTGGTCAGAAACACCTTCGTTATTGCGGCCTACACGGAACAGTGGTTTCCCTATCTGTCGGAGATCGCAAGCAACGGAGAGTATGGATATGAGAGCTTCTTCTGGGCTCACAACGTGATTTCCGAGATTCTCGCCCTGTTCGTACTTATCGCGCTTGCTTACGAGTTGTTTATCATCATTCCCGGGCTTGGCGACTGGGCAAATGATCTCTATACCATTTACCGTGACGACGTCCTCGCGATTCTGCAGCGGCTCCGCCTGGTCTCCCGGTAATAGAAAGTCTATCCGGGAGGAAAGATGTTGCGAATTTTTTTTCTCGGGTGGACAGAATTATCGCATTCGGACCGTAAACTAAAAACGGCTGAAACTGGACTGTTCCTCACAGGGTATGATGGAGATAGATGATCCGCTGGAGGGCAGAGAGGTTTGTGCAGATGGCGATGATGATCACCGAGACCCAGATCAGCCCGATCAGCCCTCCGAGAATAAGGATGAGGATGGTCTCCGGCCTGCCGAAGAAACCGATGCCCTCCAGGGGATCCTCGATCTTTCCCCCTATCCTTTCCTTGAATCCGATCTCGGCATATACCACCGGTTTGATGAAGGTGTTAAGCATGGAGCCTATGATGGCCAGACCGGCGATGCCCCAGTCGGCAACCGGAGGGAGAGGTGCAAATCGGGTGATTATCGGGAGTCCGGAGAGACCTACCGCCAGCAGGACAAAACAATCCACATACTTATCAGCCACCCAGTCAACCACCGCACCGAAATTGCTTTGCGTATGCATCTTCCGGGCAACGCTTCCATCCACCAGATCGAGTACAGCGGACACAAAGAGCAGAAGTGAACCTAGTAAAAACTGGGTACCAAAAAAGGAAACCGCACTGGCCATCCCGAATATAACCGAGAGGAGTGAGATCTGGTTGGGGGTGAGCCCCAGCCCTATACACACATCCGCCACCGGTTCAAGATATTCGATAAACCGGGGCCGCAATGCGGTAATATTCATGATAGTGTACCGGTCCGCAAATTTTTAACCCTTCCTCTTTACCCAAATCTTATTCAATCTCTGCTCGAATATATTTTCAGAATGGAGAGAAGTGATACGACCGGGAGACCCCACGTCCTGATGATGTCCGAGATCACCGCGGACGGGAAACTCACCCTTCGCAGAGGGGCGTCCAGCAAGATACTGATGAAATATATGGCGCCCGAAACGGAACTGCTGCTTCACCAGACCCGGGCAGAATATGACGCAATCATGGTCGGGTCCAACACTATCAAAATCGACAATTCCTTCCTCACCGTACGAAAAGTGCCTGGCAAAAACCCCCTCCGGGTCATCCCCAACAGCCGTGCCGATCTCTCCCTGGATTCTAACGTCCTCAAACCGGATGCTCCCACGCTCATTGCAGTGAGTGAACGGGCCCCTCCTGAACGGGTGACTGCCATCCGCGAACGGGGAGTCCGCGTGGTCAGCGTCGGAAAAGAAGACATCGAACTTCCTCTCCTGATGCACATCCTGTACCGGGATTTCGGGGTGAAGAATCTCATGATCGAAGGGGGGCCTACCCTGAACTGGCACATGCTCCGCGACCGCCTGGTCGATGAGATACGGCTCATTCATCTCCCGTTCATTGTCGGAGGTTCCGATACTCCCTCTCTGGTGGGTGGTATGCATATCGAGGATGAGCGGGAGATGATCCGGCTGGAACTCACCCGTTTCTATCTCTGTGGTACCAATCTTGTCACCGAGTACAAGGTCCTTTATCAGGAAGGCACCTGAATGGGCTTTCTGGATGAACAGATAGATAACCTGGAACGGAGGCGACGCCGGAGGCAGCGACTTCCGGTCATCGTGCTTGTTCTCCTGGCAGTCGTGGCAGTGGGGGCCATCACCGCAGTGAGCCTCTACTCACAGGAACGAAACATTGTGGTGATACCCATCGAAGGCGAGCTGTATACCGGTTCCGGAATAGGTGGCAGCGAACAGATCGGCCGGCAGTTGATCAGCGCGGCAGATGACAGTTTCGTCCAAGCGATTGTGCTGCGAGTGAACAGTCCCGGCGGGACTCCCGCGGCGGCACAGGAGATCGTGCAGGATCTGCAGTATGCCCGGACGCGAAAACCGGTGGTGGTCTCCATGGGCGACATGGCCACTTCAGCGGCGTATTACATCTGCGCTTATGCGGACCGGATCTATGCCAATCCGGACACCATTACCGGGGGACTGGGGACCATCTGGGTGTTTACCGATATCAGCACCTGGATGCAAAAAGAGGGATATGCGGTGACCGTGGTGAAGTCCGGTGAAAATAAAGACATGACGTATCCCTACCGGAACCTGTCCCCCGAAGAGCAGCAGTACGCCCAAGATCTGGTAAACCGGAGTTTCGAACGGTTCATTACTGACGTCACCAGCCAGCGGAACATTTCACGGTCCTCGGTCCGGGACGCCCGGCTGTTCCGCGGAGAGGAGGCAATGTCCTTGGGACTCGTGGACGAGCTGGGCAATCTGCACGCCGCTATCGAAGGAGCCCGAACCCTCGCCGCCGAGCGCTAGACCAGAGAGAGGGGATCACCCTTCATCAGCTCCCGGCATACCGTGGTCGCGTACTGACCGGGCGCGAGAGTGAACTCCAGGTGCACATCTGCTCCATCGATTTGGGAGGAAATAGGGGTCGAGAGGACGATCGGTCGGTGGAAACCCTGGAAGGCGGCACGCACCACCTTCTGCGCTCTCTGGAAGTGAGCGGGGGTGATCCCGCGCTCTTCCAGGATCTGGAGAACCCGGGGAGAGGCACGCTTCCATTCCTCAACCCGGGATCCGGGGATGAACAGTGCGGGGACAGCTCTGCCGCGCTCCACCTGGAGGAGGGCCGCAGAAAGGAGTCCTGGAGTAACCTGATCTGTTCTTCCATCTGCAAAGACCAGAAAGTCTCCCACCACCGGAATGGTCAGAGAGCTCCCCTCCTTCCCCCGGGCACTGAGCGCCGCGTTGAACAGGTAGGATTGGAAGGCGCTGACAAACATGGACAGCAGTTTGGGGGGGAGGACTAACAGCACCTCCTGGTAGCGGTCCGGTGCTCCGGTCAGCGCATGGAGGAGCGCCCGTTCGTACGAGAGATAGGTGGGGAAATCCCGCAAAGCCGCTTTCGCATCACCCGTACAGGCAAAAGACTCCCGGGCTATACGTGTCTCCGGCGGTTCGTCGGGAAAGGCCTGCCCCACGTACGCGTTCACTGCTCCCTCGAAATCCCCGCGAAGGATATATTCCCCCACCAGGTGGGTGATTGGCCGGCGGGCCCCGAACCGCTGCACCCCATAGTAGTTGAGAATGCCAGAGTGGACCGCGTCCTCGCACGCACACACCCGCGCTGCGAGGTCTTCCGGGTCACACTCCCGTATCCAGAGAGAGAAGGTATTCCCCCGCAGCATTCCCAGGGAGAGCGGCACCGGCGATCTCCCCACCACTTCCAGGACCACGTCCTTGAAATGTATTCGCTGAATTGCCTCGGGCTCGATATCGTAGAGGGAAATGAGCTGCGTGGTCACCGCGTGCTTGTCTTTGGTACCGGCCCAGGCGACACGGCGATGGCTTACCCCCAGAGATCGTGCGATCTCTTTTACCAGCCGCTGGAGTTCCCAGTTTTTCTTGGTGAGGCGGCAGACCAGGTAGGGTCCGGTTCCCTCAATCGGTTGTGGGATCTCCTCTACCACGAAGTCTTCCGCCTGCCTGCGCAGCACTCCGCCGATGCCGGGGGTGTCAGTGGTGTAGAGCTCCATCCCCAGCATCTGCTCGAGCGGGAACGTGCTCTCCCTCATAGCAGGGGAAAACTGCTCGTGATGCGGTCAAGCTCCTCACTGCGGGAGGGTCCGAGGCCGAGTGCGGTGAAGGTGCCAGGGGCGAGTTCGGTCATACCCGCATCCTGAATGAGGGCGGCGGGGATCCCTTTCGCCTCGGCAAGCATCCGTACTTCGTGCAGGGTTCTTTCGTCCTTTGCCTTCAGGACCACTTTTTTCTGACCCTCTGAGAGCCAGCTTCGCTTCGCCTCCTCTCCGGCCCTCTGGAACGCGGAGACCGCTGCGTGGGCTGCCTGGGCACACATCTTGCCGCAGCTCATCCGCACATCGGTGCGGACCAGCAGGCACTGCTTCCAGGCGAACTCTCTATCTTCTGTCATTTCTTAATGATCTGGAGAGGAGATCACTAAATAGATGTACGATGTGGTGGTGGTAGGGGCGGGGCCGTCCGGGTCGACTGCGGCGCGTGAGTGCGCGAAACGGGGGCTTACCACCCTGTGCATCGAAGAGCATGGGACCATCGGGCACCCAGTGCAGTGTGCGGGCCTGCTCAGTCTTGCGGCCTGGCAGGAGTGTGGGGTCTCGCAAAAGAGTGTACTCCACGAGATCCGGGGGGCCCGCTTCGTTACCTCTGCCGGGGATGTGCACACCCTGGATGCGGGCGTGCCTAAAGCCTGTGTCGTGGACCGGGGGATCCTCGATCGGGAGATCGCCGCATCCGCGCTTGCCGCGGGGGCTGACCTGCGGCTGAAGACTTACGTGCAGAGGATCTCTCCCTCCGGCGGCCTGATCACGACCGGAGTGCACGGAAGAGAGGAGGTACAGACCCGGCTGATCATCGCCGCGGACGGTGTGCGCAGTGGCATCGCCCGCCTGCAGGGATTCCCCCGCTCTCCGGTTCTCCTCACCGGTCTGCAGGCCGAGATCCGGTGGGAGATGGATCCCGGCTACGTGGAGGTGCACCCGCATGCCTCCCCTGATTTTTTCGGCTGGGTTATCCCGGCAGGAAAGAACCGAGCCCGAGTCGGATTATGCGGGACGAAGGAGGTACAGAACCGCTTCGACCGGTTCCTTTGCCGGTACCCGACCCCCTGTACCCACCACGTGACCGGAGCTATTCCTCTGGGGGTAATGCCCCGCACGTACGGGAAAAGGACACTGTATGTGGGAGATGCCGCAGGACTGGTAAAACCCACTTCCGGAGGGGGGGTATACACGGGAGTGCGTTCCGCCCGGCACGCGGCTGACGTGGCCGCCATCTGCTGCGAACGGGATCGGTTCGACGATGGTGCTCTCTCTCTCTACGAGCAGCGGTGGAAGAAAGATTTCGGAAGGGAACTTCGGCTGGGATTCCGTCTCTTCCAGCTCCGCGGATCCCTTACCCCGGAAGAAGTGGACCGGCTGCTATCTGTGCTCGACGATCCCTCCCTTTTAGATTCGATCAAGACCTATGGAGATATGGACCGGCCACGGAGACTCTTCCTGCAGCTGGCCAAAAAACCCGCATTCTATCCGCTGCTCCGCCTCCTCGTCCAGAAGGGACTACACCAGATTCTGCGATGATTCGAAGAAGGCCCTTCCCTGCCATTATTAAAACCATTCGACATATGGTCGGAGGTTCTTTTCGAAAAGATCCTCCGATCAGGATGACCCACTGCTGCATATCGATCGAATTTTTGTATTGGTTCTTAAACAATAATATATTTATACTACAAAGTATTACAAAATTTTAAATTCGTAACAAGGTGACCCATGCACATCCCGGACGCATTTTTACCTCTCAATCAAGCGGTTATCTACTGGATAATCGCCATCGTGTTTATAATTCTGGCTCTCCGATGGGCTCGCCATGAGATGGGTGAAGAAAAAGTTCCACTGGTCGCGGTCCTTGCGGCGGGTATTTTTTCCATTCAGACCCTGAACATGGCGCTCCCCATTTCCATCGTTCCAGGCGGAGTAAGCGGCCACGTTGTCGGAGCCGCACTCGCTGCAATCATCCTGGGATCCCCCTTTGCCGGCGTATTCATTTTGACCCTGGTTCTCATTCTGCAGGCTATCCTGTTTGGTGACGGCGGTATCACCGCCATGGGGGCAAATATCATCAATATGGGAGTGCTCGGTGGATTTTTCGGATTTTACACCTTCCGTTCCCTGAATAACATCCTGAAAAACCAGTTCGGTGCCGCACTGATCGCAGGATGGCTCTCCCTGTTTATCCCTGCCATCGTGGCATCCTTCGAGCTCGCGGCTGCTGGTACGTTTCCCCTGTCTATTGGCCTGATCACCATGGGCGTCTATCATGCAATCATCGGGATCATTGAGGGGGGAGCGACCGCCTTTGCTCTCCTGTTGATCACCGCCGCACGACCCGATATCGTGGAACGGGCTGTCCCGACGGTAGTCAACAGGAAAAAAGAGGTGATCCTGGCGGCAGGCATCCTATTCGCCCTCGCCGTCGCGGTAGCCGCCCCTTTTGTCGCATCGACCTACCCGGACGGGCTGGAGAGCGCTTTTTACGGCATCTATGGAGCGAAGGACTTCCAGCATCCCCTCATTAAGGAGGAGGCCAGAGACCAGGCGGAACAGGCCTTGATCGAGCGATCGGGGAATGAATTTTCCTGGAGTGCACCCCTCCAGGAATACCGTATACCGGGCATGGACGCCTGGGGGGAGGTGCTGGCCATCATGTTTGGTGTTGTCTGCATCCTGTTCCTTGGATATGGGGTGACCAGACTCGCTGCCCGGGAAAAATAAACAGTTATAAAGATTCTCCGGGTGAAACCCGGAGGAGACCTGATCTATGCACCTCATCGAGACCCGCAATCTGACCTACGTCTATCCCGGCAACGTCACTGCTCTGCACGACATCAATTTCATCGCCCCACGGAAAGCCCGCATCGCGGTCATCGGATCCAATGGCGCAGGGAAGAGCACGCTCTTTAAATGTTTCAACGGAATCTTTACGCCTTCCTCCGGATCCGTGCTGATACGGGGAGAGCCGATCACCAAACGCAATATCCGCGAGGTGCGCAAGTTTGTGGGGATCGTCTTCCAGA
Source organism: Methanomicrobiales archaeon (assembly GCA_028678905.1). Classification (GTDB taxonomy): domain Archaea; phylum Halobacteriota; class Methanomicrobia; order Methanomicrobiales; family JACTUA01; genus JAJRCM01. The sequence continues at coordinate 8,775 of JAJRCO010000216.1, read as the reverse complement.
ATGCCGACGACCAGATATTTTCCCCTACTGTCGAACAGGATGTGGCGTTTGGACCCATCAACCTGGGACTGGACGAAGAGACCATCCATCACCGGGTCAGCGAGGCGATGCGCCTGGTGGGTATCGAGGATCTCGCCGACAGAGTCCCCCACCACCTCAGCAGCGGTGAGAAAAAACGGGTGGCCATGGCCGGAATCATCGCCATGGAACCGGAGGTCCTGGTTCTGGATGAACCTACGGCCGGTCTTGACCCGCAGGGAGTCCGGGACCTCCTCGACATTATTAACTCCCTCACCATGAAATTTGGCATGACGGTGATCTTCTCCACCCATGATGTCTCCCTGGTGCCGGAGGTGGCCGAATACCTCTACGTGATGAACCGGGGCCGGTTCGTCGCCCAGGGGACCGTGGAGGAGATTTTCTGCCAGCCGGAGATGCTTCAGTCCGTCCGCCTGGATGTCCCGGTCCTTCCCAAACTCATCCGGAATCTCCAGAAAAGGGATATTCCCCTGCCCATGGCCTACCGGTTCGATGAGGTAGAGCAGGTCCTGTATCAGGCGTACCGGGAGAAAAGGCCATGATAGATGAGCTCTTTTACATCGAGAAATCTGCCTACCGGCGCAGCATTATCCATTCCCTCGACGCACGGGTGAAACTCCTTGTGGTGTTCGCGCTCATCATCGCGACGGTTGCCCTTCCTTATTCACCCTCCGTGTTCGCCGTAACCGGGTTCTTTCTCTTCTTTATCGCGTTTGCATGGTCGCTTTCCACCCTGTCACCCCTCCTCTTTCTGAAGAGGCTGGCCACCATCATGCCTTTTGGACTGTTCATCATTCTCTTCCAGATTTTCCTGACCAACCGGTATTATTCGACCTTCCACATCATCGCCAGCCTGCCCCTGGGAATTCATGTGTATGCAGAATCCATCGAATTCGCCAACATCCTGTTCCTGAAATTTCTGGTCTGCGTCTCCGCCATTGTGCTGCTCTCCTCCACGACCAAGCTGCAGGATATGCTGGAAGGGGCAAAACAGCTGGGCCTGCCCATCGATTTCGTGCTTGCGCTCAGCATGATGATTCGGTATCTCTTCGTATTCGGGTACATCTACCGAAAGATCACGGAATCATTTAAGACCAAGTGCTTCGATCCCTTCGACCGGGCTCTCTCCTACCGCTACCGCCTCCGCCAGATCGGGTATACAGTGGGAACGTTGTTCCTCCGCTCCTATGAACAGGGGGAGAGGACCTACACCGCCATGCTCTGCCGGGGATACGGGAGGGAGACAGCGTTGTACCGTAAGAAGGTACCTCTCGCCCGAAGGGACTGGGTGTTCCTCACCCTCTCCTTAGGCTTTGTCGTTCTGATCCCCCTGATGGTGTACATCCGGTGACCGTCATCTTTTTCTGATCCCGTGGCCCATCCCGTGGGTATGCCCAGTAAATTCGGACACGGTTTCGTGGTGAATCTCATCCTTCTTTCCAAACACTTCGGTCTTCCCCCGGCCCAGGCCTTTTTCGGAGCGGCCGATCACCTGGATGAGTTCGTGGTCCCACGGCAGTTTGCCGGCACCGAAGTGGAGGAGCTCGTCGAACAGCTGCGGAAAAAAGTGATCTGGCATCAGCCGGGAACCATGGACAAGGAAGACGCCGCAGACGTGGTGCGGGTCCTGCACCGGCTTGCGGTCGCGGTCGACCGGGAACTCGGGATCAAAGACGCGGATATCGGCCAGTATGACTGATAATTCCGCCATTACAGTGACCTATATCTCCCATTAGGACCAATAATAGAGCGAATGTTCTGTTATCCGGAATGCACTATTTTTTATACCATTTATTCGGGGGTTTTCCATGGCCGAAGGCTATGATGCGTCCCGTATTACCGTCCTGGAGGGGCTGGAGCCGGTCCGGAAGCGACCGGCTATGTATATCGGGAGCACCGACAGCCGGGGGCTTCATCATCTGGTCTATGAAGTGGTGGACAACTCGGTCGATGAAGCACTCGCCGGCTTCTGCGACCTCATCCTGGTCACCATCAACCGCGATGGTTCCTGCACCGTAGAGGACAACGGAAGAGGGATTCCGGTCGATCCGATGCCCCAGTACGGGAAGAGTGCACTGGAAGTGGTGATGACTATCCTGCATGCAGGAGGCAAGTTCGACAAGAGCACCTATCAGGTGTCCGGAGGTCTGCACGGGGTAGGGGTGCACGTCGTCAATGCCCTCTCCACCTCCCTGCACGCAGAAGTCTATCGGGACGGGAAGCGCTATGAGATGACCTTCGAGTACGGCATACCGATGGGGCCCTTACACGAGCAACAGGAGAGCGTCTCTGCCCTCAAAGAGCGGTATGAAAGGCGCTATGGGATCGCGGAAGCCGTGCAGTACGGGCAGATCACTGATCCCCAGGAATTCCTCCGCACTGCGCCGCGGAGGTTGAACGGGACCCGTATCACCTTCATACCGGATCCCAGCATCTTCGAGACCACCAAGTTTGATTACGATATCCTCGCTCACCGGATGCGGGAGCTCGCCTTCTTAAACAGCGGCCTTGAGGTGCGAATCAACGATGACCGGTCCGGGGACCACGAGTCCTTCTGTTACCGGGGCGGGATCACCGAGTTTGTCTCCCATCTTAACGAGGGGGAGGAGAAGATCCACGACCAGGTGATCTACCTGAAGGGAAGTGATCCCGAGAATCAGGTCGACGTCGAAGTGGCATTTCAGTACACCCGCACCTTCACCGACCAGGTCTTTTCTTATGTGAACAGTGTGAACACCAAAGAGGGAGGAACCCACCTCGAGGGGTTCCGCTCAGCCATCACCCGGGCGATCAACAACGCCGCTCGGGCCGCAGGATTGGTGAAGGGGGAAGCACCCTCGCTGCGGGGTGAGGACGTGCGGGAGGGGCTCACCGCGGTGATCTCGCTCAAGGTTGCCAACCCTCAGTTCGAGGGGCAGACCAAGACCAAGCTCGGCAACAGTGCGGTGCGGGGGGTCGTCGACTCCCTGGTTTACCAAAACCTCACCCACTTTTTGGAGGAGCACCCCCGGGAGGTGACCGCGATCGTAGAAAAAGCGCTGCTCGCCGCCCGGGCCCGCGAGGCAGCCCGCAGCGCCCGGGAACTGGCCCGCCGCAAGGGAAGCCTGGAGTCCGCCAGCTTGCCCGGAAAACTTGCGGACTGTTCGGAGCGGGACCCCGCGAAAAGCGAGCTCTTCATTGTGGAAGGTGATTCAGCCGGAGGTTCGGCCAAACAGGGAAGAGACCGCCGTTTCCAGGCGATCCTTCCCCTCCGGGGCAAGATCCTGAATGTGGAGAAGGCCAGCGTCCACCGGATCTATAAAAATACCGAGATTCAGGCGCTGGTGTCGGCCATCGGGTGCGGGGTGGAGATGAACCAGGTGGACGACGGAAGCAAATGCGATACCGAACGCGCCCGCTACCACCGCATCATCATCATGACCGATGCGGATGTGGACGGGGCGCATATCCGCACCCTGCTCCTGACTTTCTTTTACCGGCACATGCGGATGCTGATTGAGGATGGGTACATCTACATCGCACAACCGCCCCTGTACCGGGCGGCGAAGGGGAAGGAAGAGCGGTACGCCTACCGGGAGGAGGAACTCCAGAAAATCGTCGCCGATCTTGGGGAGAAAGGAGTCGTCATCCAAAGATACAAGGGGCTGGGAGAGATGAACGCGGTTCAGCTCTGGTCGACCACCATGGACCCGTCCCAGCGAATCCTGAAACAGGTGCGTATCGAGGATGCGGTGTACGCGAACGAGATCTTTGTGAAACTGATGGGCGAGGATGTGGAAGCCCGAAAGGATTTCATCAAGCGGCACGCCCGGGAGGTGACCAACCTTGACATCTGATTCTCAGGAAACTCTCAAAGCACGGTCCGTGGTACCGGTGGTTATCGAGGAGGAGATGAAGTCCTCCTATATCGATTATGCGATGAGCGTGATCATCGGCCGGGCTATCCCCGATGTGCGTGACGGGCTTAAACCCGTCCACCGCCGCTCACTCTTTGCCATGTGGGAGATGGGAAATACCCACGACAAACCATTCAAAAAGAGCGCTCGCGTGGTCGGGGACGTGATGGGTAAGTACCACCCCCATGGTGACACCGCGATCTACGATACTATCGTGAAGATGGCCCAGCCATTCTCCTATCGGTATACCCTGGTGGAAGGGCAGGGGAACTTCGGATCCGTGGACGGGGATGCGGCCGCCGCGATGCGGTACACCGAGATCCGCCTCTCCCTTCTCTCCGAAGAGATCCTCCATGATATCGAGAAGGAGACGGTGCGTTTTATCCCCAATTTTGACGGCTCCCTGAAAGAACCGGTGGTACTCCCTGCAAGGGTCCCCAATCTCCTGGTCAACGGATCGAGCGGGATCGCCGTGGGAATGGCCACCAACATGCCTCCCCACAACCTGGGTGAGGTCTGTCAGGTGGTAAGCGCTTACATCGATAATCCCCAGATCACCGTAGACGAACTCCTCGCCCTGATGCCCGGTCCCGATTTCCCCACCGGGGGGATGATCATGGGCAGTTCGGGCATCCGTGAGGCCTACCTCAATGGGCAGGGCAAGATGACCGTGCGGGGCATTTCGGAGATCGAGGTTGGAAAGAAGGGAGACCGCATCCTGATCACCGAACTCCCCTTCCAGGTGAACAAGGCACGACTGGTCGAACATATCGCCATCCTGGTGAAAGAAAAACGGATCGATGGCATCTCCGACCTGCGTGACGAATCGGACAAGGAGGGTATGCGGGTGGTGATCGACATGCGAAAGGGGGCGATGGCGGAGGTGATCCAGAACCAGCTGTACAAACACACGGCACTCGAGACCACCTTTGGGATTATCAATCTCGCCATCGTGGATAACCAGCCCCGCTATCTCCCTCTTCCCCGGCTGCTTCAGCATTTTGTGGAGCATCGGGTGGAGGTCATACGGAACCGCTCCCTCTTCGACCTGAAAAAGGCCCAGGAGAGAGTCCATATTCTGTCAGGTCTGCTTCTCGCCCTCTCCCGCATCGATGATATCATCATCACGATACGGGCATCCGAGGATGCAGAAAAAGCGAAGCTAGCGCTGATAGAACGGTTCTCTATGGACGACCCTCAGGCAACGGCCATCCTCCAGATGCAGCTGCGCCGTCTGGCGGCATTGGAGCGGAAGAAGATCCTGGATGAAAAGGACACCCTGGAAAAGGAATGCACCCGCCTGCAGATCCTCCTCTCCGACGAACGAAACATCCGCGCCGAGATCAAGCGGGACATGGAGGAATTGCGGGAGCGTTTCGCCGACGCCCGAAGGACCCGCATCAGCGAAGCGGCGATCAACCTGGAGAGAGAGGATCTGATCGAGGATAAACCGGCCCTGTTGAGCCTCACCTCGCTGAATTATATCAAGAGAATGGACCTGGATACCTACCGGCAGCAGCGGAGGGGAGGGCGGGGGATCACCGGTATGACCACCCGTGAAGAGGACGTGGTTGAGCACGTGTTCATCGGGTATACGCACGATTATCTGCTCTGCTTTACCAACCGTGGCCGGGTCTACTGGCTCAAAGTGTACAACGTGCCGGAGGGTTCGCGGACGAGCCGGGGCAAAGCCATCATCAATCTCCTCAATCTCAAAGATGAACGAGTCACTGCAGTGATCCCCATCCGGAATTTCCGTCCCGACCGCTACCTGTTCTTTGCCACCCGCCGGGGGCTGGTGATGAAGATTGCAGAGGAAGAATTCTCCCACCCCCGTCCATCCGGCATCAATGCGATATCGCTGCGCGAAAACGACGAACTGGTAGATGTGAAGATGACAGACGGGGCCATGGAGATGGTGCTGACCACCGAAAAAGGGCAGAGTCTCCGTTTCCACGAGCAGGCGGTCCGTCCGCATCACCGCAACACCATGGGGGTTATCGGTATCCGGCTACGGGAAGGTGACTCGGTGCAGGCCGTCACCATCGTCCAGAAGGAGCATCTGCTCACGGTCACCGAGAGCGGCTTTGGGAAGCGGACATCTTTCGACGAATTCCGGGGCCACGGCCGGGGAACAATGGGGGTGCGTAACATCATCACCCGGGGAAGCCGGGTAGTGACCGCGAAGGCGGTCTCTTCCGACGATGGGATCATTATGATGAGTGCCACCGGAATCGTGATGCGTACCCGGGTGGAGGAGATCTCCATCCAGAAAAGAAACACCCGGGGCGTACGGGTCATGAAACTGGATGAGGGTGACCGCTTGATAGGCATGGCAGTGATTCCCGCCGAGCTCGAGGTCGATATCCCGGAACAGGAAATTCTGGGTGGAGACGCCGCACCGCCGGATCAGGAAATGCCGGGGAATGAGGCCGAACCACCGGAAGAGAGCGTGGTTTCCTCATCCCCGCAGGGACCCATGTAGATCGGTAATTCTTCCTTTTTACTGAATAGTATTCTTCTGTTTTTTTGCCTGCCCGGAATGCTACCTGACAGGTGTTTTACAGAGAAGAGCGTTTTCTCCAGGTAGACGGCTGTCCTTCCCGATCGTCTTCTCTGGGATCCGAATTCCAGGTAACATTTCCGTCACCTTGAACGTGATACCCATGATCCCATCTGATCAGATGGGATAAGAGACAGATACTTTCGAGGTTATCGAATTGCTGGTGGATTACTACAGGTACGGGAATGACCTGTATCTTTACGGAATCAGCTGGTCCCGGATATATTCGAGAGCCTGGATTGCGTCCTTCCGTTTGACGTCCACCGGTTCGGTCTTCGCGAACCGCAGAAACGCATCCCTGACCAGGGAGGAAAGGGCCCCGCCTGCGGATTCGCAGATCCGTGGGTAAGTCCTCTCCGGGTAATAGAGACCGCGGGCGGCTGCCAGCAGCATCGTGTGGGTGGACGGATCGATGATCCCTCTGTCTTCCGCTGACTGCAGGGTAGCCCGGATATTTACCAGGGGTTCGGAGAGGGCGAGGCCGGTGGAGGGGTCGAAAATCAGGGCCACTTCGTCATCGGATTCCAGATTTCCCTCCCGGTACCGGCGATACACTTCACCGATGCCCACCATTCCCAGGACGTCGAGCTCCGCTGCCCGGAGTGCGCCCATGCTGGAAGCCCCGATCACCCGGATCCCCTTATGAATCGCCAGCAGGATCTCGCGGTGGGCAACCGCCGATTCCTGGTGAAATACTCCGTCGATAATGCAGATGATGGCGGCACCTTCCTTCATCGCCCGGGTGACATCACCCCTGGCTACGGGGGGACGGTATTCTGCGGAAAGAATTTTCTCGGCCTCAGCCCGTCCCAGACTCGGGCCGAGAAAGACGATGATTACGGGCATTCCTGCACCGTTCCCCCCTGCGTTCGTTATCGATGGCATATACCTCCAAGCCTGGTACGATCACCCGCACTACCGGAATCCCGATCTCCGGGCGGGTCAGATCGACCGCGATCACCCGGGTGAGTCCCTTTTCCCGCAGAGAGCCAACGATGGTCATGATGTCTTCCAGAAAATCGGGCGTGTCCAGGGAACGGATCTCCTCCATCGGCACCTCTGTTTCGGCCTGGAACCAGTATCGGTTCAGGCGTTTGGTCCGTTCGTACCCGAGACGCTTCCGGACATCAGTATGCGGAATGTCCTCCCGGGCACCGTGGATCTGAGTGAGTCTGCTTTGGGCCACCTCGGTGAGGGCACGAATGGCCGCGATGGTGGCGCTGGTGTGGGTCCCCATCCCGATGGTGAGAAGCGCCGGGTCTTTGAGCAGCAGATCGTCCGCAACCGCCGCAATGGTGGGGATGCCCAGATCGCTGGTGATATCCCGCAGGTGCACCTCGATCTCCGCCCTGTGGAACCGCTCCAGGAGCCCGGTTACAGTCTCCCCGTCCGCACCGGCAATACGCGGCCCGGCGTTACGTAGTGTCTCTACCAGGGACCAGGCGTCCCGCTCGATCACTTCGGTCAAGGCGTGAAAGATCGCCTCTTCCCGGGTGTTCCCGGAAGCCAGGCCGTTGGTATTGGTCCGGAACAGGGGCGGATAGGGAGAGAAAAGCGGATGAAAGACTGCCTGGGCCGGTACCAGGATCGAATCATCTCCGGCCAGATCGTACCCCTCCACCCAGGGAAGGATTCCGGACGGATCTACAGAATACGGTAGGATCAATTGCCGTGGATCGAGAACGTTTTCCGTGTCTTTCCGCTCTTCATAGCGGGAATACACCATTTCCCGATCGCCAGCCTCCCCGGAATATCTCTCGATTCCCTCCATCATAGCCGACACCCGGGCCGCCAGAGGAGTCGCCCCCTTCCCGTTATATACCGAAACCGCGCCCATCACGGCCGTGGGCCGGATACAGGAAAAGACCGGAATCCCTACCCGGTCCAGCTGGGTGATATCCGCGATCCTGGTGATGCCGGCCGCGGGAAGCTTCCCTTCTGCCCTCTCCAGGGTCTCTTCCGGTGGTGCCGCCCGCTGAGTTTCGCGGCTGTACAGTTTCCGGCAGGAGGAGAGTTTCATCTGCATCATGGAAGACCCGAGTAGGAGTTCACAGTAAGTAGGTCACAGATCGGTAAAAGTCTACCCGTGTTGGCCATTCCTGAAGCGGGACCGACCAGAATATCGTGATCGTGTGGATTGAATTGCTCTCCTATACATGGATATTCCTCACAAACTGTTCTTCTGCATCAGCTAATGTACGATGTTTCTGCCTCAGAGCATCTTTTTATGATCCGGCCAGCATGGTACTCCTGATGTACCGCAAGACGCTGGAATAT
>JAJRCO010000346.1 GCA_028678905.1 Methanomicrobiales archaeon | reverse complement strand
ATGTCCGTGAGTTCATGCGTAAAGGAACCTGGGCGTTTATGACTAGTGATCAGCCAACAGGATCATTGGAGGATTGGGCTACATATTTGTTTGATGAAGCCAAGCCGTACACCATCGAAGAATGTATGGATGCAGTTTTATTAAACGACCTAAATCCCTTTATCATTCGCAATCGATGGGACGTTGGGATCGAAGGCGATATGCTTCTGAACATCAAGTACCTTGAATCTGGTCAGCTAATGGGTGCAGGAACGCCAAAGCCTGCTATGGAACAAAGAGATGAAGCCGCAGCCGAAGGCATAATAGTCACTAAATGCCCGACTTGCCAGACAGTTAATGAGTTCGACTTAACTCAGAATAGTGTAAAATGTTTTGTATGTGGTGCAATAATACCTCGGCCTGTATCGTCGTCATGGTTAAAAGAGATCGCCAGACCGTTGCAAGTGAACGCAGAATAAATAAAAAGAGTAATGGAGGATATGCTAACATCAAGTTAGCTTGTATCCCCTCGTGCAATAAATCTCTTGCACATTATCGCATTTGTTTGAACCACATCATCTATCACTACCTCCATTACGCATCCGGCACATGTTATTTCCCATCCATAATAGTCTTTATGACGTATTAGTTTCACTTTGTAAGGTAGATCGTCAGCTACGATCATTGCTTTCTCTTCAGCTGCCATATTGGTTTCCTTCCGGCGTAGTTGGTTGAGTCTGGACGTCTGGTACGTCTAAGTATATTACCAGTATCTTGTCTGACGGTACGAATATCTGACCAATGTTCTTGTCTCGCACGATCAAATATTCTCCTGCATCAATCTCAACAATACCAATTACCGACACTGGACATGACATCCTTATTGATACTCGTCGGCCTACTAAATTGAACATTTCTTCTTTAACCTTTTTTGCCAATATTATCAGCCTCCAAATGCATTTTTGGACATGTTACAAACTTGATAGTCGTCTTCCTGCCGGTTACTATTCGGTCGCAATCTAAGTTACAGGTTAAACATGGTACAGAATATGGATGCCCAT
>JAJRCO010000140.1 GCA_028678905.1 Methanomicrobiales archaeon | reverse complement strand
AGCCTGCGATCACCGAATCCGGCACCTATGTACCCACCACCGCCACGTCATACACCTGGTCCAACGTCTCGGTGGGGAGACACAACTTCTCCGTTGAACTGGTGAACAACGACCACACCCCCCTCTCTCCTCCGGTCCAGGATACAGTGAACGTGACCGTGTCCACCCAGAACCCGTCTGTGGATCTGACCAATCAGGACTCCCCGCTTGCGGCCACGTTTACCACGTACCCCTCCCGCACTTCGCTTACGACCCCCCAGCAACCCCTGGGTCTGCAATTCGTCGCTGGCGGATTCACTTCTCCGATGATGATGGTCCCGGCAAATGATGGGAGCGGAAGAATGTTCGTTGTCGATCAGATAGGGGTAGTCTGGGTCGTTGCCCCCGGGGGAACCGTGCTTACGGAACCTTTCCTGGATGTGCGTGACCGCATGATCACACTGTCGCCGGTTTACGACGAAAGAGGTCTTTTATCTATCGCATTACATCCCGATTTTGCGAACAACGGTCGGGTCTTTGCGTACTACAGTGCACCACTACGGGCCGGTGTGCCCAGCGACTGGAGCTGCACCAACCATCTCTCGGAATTTACCGTGATGGCGACGAACCCGAACCGCGTGGATATGGGTTCAGAGAAAATCATCCTGCAGGTAGACAAACCCTACCAGAACCACAATGGAGGATTCATCCTGTTCGGACCGGATGATGGATATCTGTATCTCCCTCTGGGTGACGGAGGCCGAGCCGATGATACCGGCATAGGCCACACTCCCTTCATCGGCAATGGACAGGATCTGACCAAGATCCTCGGAAAGATTATTCGTATCGATGTAGACAATCCGTCTGCGGGGCAGACATACGGTATCCCCGCGGATAATCCATTTGTGGGAAATCCAAATGCGCTTCCTGAGATCTTCGCCTACGGATTCCGCAACCCTGCCTATGCAGCCTTCGATTCGGGTGACAACCATCACCTGTTTGTGTGGATGGCGGGACAGCGTATCTTTGAATCGACGTTTATCGTGCTGAAAGGTGGCGACTATGGATGGAACATTCGCGAAGGTACCCATTGTTTTGATCCCAATAATGACTTCCTGCCACCCGCAGGACCCTGTCCCACCGTGGGGTATAACGGGGAACCGCTGATTGGTCCGATCGTGGAGCTGGGTCACGATGTAGGCAACACCATCGTCGGCGGAATCATGTACCGCGGCAATAATCTTCCCGGATTGCAGGGAAAGATGATCCTCGGAACATGGAGTGACGAGAGCCGACTGGATGGCAACGGAACTCTGCTCATCTCCACACCGCCTTCTGGATTCAGTCTGAACGCCCTTCCAGAAACCGCGGCAACGCTGACCCGGCAGGAAAACCAGATGTGGAACACCGCAGAGATCAAAGTTATGAACAATCAGAATGGTCGGATCAATGCCTTTGTACGGGGCATCTTTGAGGGAGGAGACTCGGAAGCGTACCTCCTGATCAATCAGGCCGGAGGTCCGGGCACACAGTCGGGAACCGGAGAGCTCTGGAAATTTGTCCCCGCAACCACCCTTGGTCTCGTAAATACCACCACCAAGCAGCCAATCTCCTCGGGAGGCGGCGGAGGGGGAGGGGGATATTAACCCCTTCATCTCAAAAAGATTTTTGGAATTCGGCTTTCCATGCGATCGACTCCACGGATAAACTTTTGGAACTGAAGGTGTATACCACCTATGACCGTAACGGATTGCCCGTTCTGTAATCCCCGGAATTCCTCCATAGTTCTGAAAAACGCCCTGTGCTACGCGATTCACGATATTGCGCCGGTCACCCGGGGCCATCTGCTGATTATCCCGTACAGGCATGTGGAGAATTATTTCGATACTACCTATGAAGAGAAGTGCAGCATTATTGCCCTGGTAGACGATGCGAAAGCTCTCACCGATGCGGAATATTCGCCTGCCGGGTACAATATCGGGGTAAACGTGGGGGGTGTAGCCGGACAATCGATCATGCACACGCATTTCCATTTTATCCCCCGCTATCATGGAGATACCACCGAGATAGGGGGCGGGATACGCAGAGTGGTTTCCCGGAGATAATACGCGAATAGCGCGTCACCGACACAGATCGTACCAGATTCCGTTGAAGAAAAAGGAGAATGATTGGACAGTCAGTTTTTTTTAACTGAGAGACGTAAAAGCATGAGTATCCCGCCACGTATGATCTACTTACATTGTCCTGAAGGCAGCATTCACCCGAAAGGAGGATAATAGAGCTCTCAATCTGAGCCCGTGGAAGCCGGAAGGGGGAACCAGACCGCCCTTATATACGACAGTCCGGTCACCCAGACCATCACCCGGTTTACTTACGCGGATCTGCTCGATCAGGTAGCCCAATGCGCCGGGGGGCTTCAGAGGTTGGGGGTGAAGAAAGGGGTAGGGTATTGATTCTGCCTTCCCATGGTGCCTGAAGCAGTGATCAGCATGCTTGCGTGCGCCTGCATCGGTGCCATCCATTCCGTGGTCTTCGGAGGTTTCGCATCCCCCGAACTTGCCGCTCGTATCACCGATGCCCGCCCGAAAGTTATTCTATCTGCCTCCTGCGGGATCGAAGTAAATTGGGTAATCCCGTATAAACCGCTCCTCGACCAGGTCATCATGCTCTCGGATGCTATCCGAAAAGCAAGCCCGGATAGTAAGTGCAAAAAAATTTCATATGCCAGCCAGCAGTCACCATCAACGTATCTTCATTACGAATCGACACATATAGGTTCATTCGGAGGCCCTGTTTCAAAATGTCCATCATGGTGCTGGGGACCGCCTCT
>JAJRCO010000172.1 GCA_028678905.1 Methanomicrobiales archaeon | reverse complement strand
GGCGGGTGAGATCCTCTTCGACCTCGTGGGCTGTTGCCCCGTCCACCAGGTCGATCTTGTTCACCGCTACGAAGGCCGACGCGTAGGTCCGGCTCCCCAGCATCGCGTCGATCAGGTCGTCTTGGGTCGCTCCGCCCCGGATGAGCACGTCCGCGTTCATGATCTTCTGCTCGGCGAGGATGGCCCGCACTTCATCGTCGTCCAGGTCCAGCCTTCCCACCGCGTTCACCCGGATGCCTCCCGATGCGGTCCGCTTGATGGTGATGTCCGGTTTGTCCTGGTTGATGCGGATCCCGGCATCGTAGAGCTCCCGCAGCAGCACATCCAGGTGCTTCTCGTTGAACGGGTCCACCAGGAGCACGATCAGGTCCGCACCCCGTACCACGCTGATCACTTCCTTTCCCCGCCCTTTTCCCATGGCAGCACCGGCGATCAGCCCGGGGATATCCAGGATCTGGATGCGGGCTCCCCGGTAGACGAGTGCACCGGGCACGACGGTGGTGGTGGTGAATGCGTAGGTGGCGACCTCGCTCTTGGTCCCGGTCAGGGCGTTCAGGAGCGTACTCTTCCCCACCGAGGGAAAGCCCACCAACACCGCGGTCGCATCCCCTGATCTCTTGACCGAGAAGCCCTCTGCCCCGCCGCCGGACCGCATGGCCCGGGCGACCGCCTCATCGCGGAGCCGGGCGATCTTCGCCTTGATCTTGCCGATGTGCTTGGATGTGGCCTTGTTGTAGGGAGTATTGCGCAGCTCCTCCTCTAATGTCCGGATCTCCTCCTCAAGGCCACCTACCATATGATATTTCCGATACCGGAGACCTTCTCTCCGGCATCTCACCTCCAATATAAATGGAATCCTGCGCTTATAACGGTTGAGGAGATGATAGCGGGCCAATTTTTGGAAGGGTTTTTCCGATCCGCAGGGAATCACCTGATGATGACCCCAAGGTCACCCCTACGAGAGACATCCGTGAGTGAACTCATGAATCTTGACAGGAAATCACCTCAGAACAAGGTAGGATGGTTCGATCTAAGACGCCCCTCCGACTCATACGGTGGCTCGTCACGTTACAGCTTGAAAAAGTCCTCTATGGCCTGGAGAATTTTTTTTTGTTTCTCCTTCAGATTTGCTGTTTCAGAATCTACCACACTATTAAATAGTCTAATTAATTGTTTATTATGAAAAAAATCATTATTAGTCTATTAATTCTTCAAATTTTATTATTAATAGGTAGTAGTGGTTGTTCAACAACAACCGGTGAAACCTGCGAAACAAGCGTTAATTTACAGCAGACCATCCAACCAAGTCAATGTCTCGACATACCAATACAGCACAGACTTGGGTACCGATGTGATACAACGGTTAATGGGACAGGTTTATTTGAGATTTACGAGTATGTTGAAAACTTTCACTTTTGCCAGGATAGCGATATAGCGAATCGAATGTCCACGGCAGTGACCAATTACCATACATCAACATCCGGAGGGGAGGATAACTCGTTTTCGGTAAAAAATATAAATAATTTCAATATTACCGTCGATATTGTAGTAAAGTTCTGTAGATAAGTTGCACTTTATTTTAATAGAGAATTGAAGCGTGATGGACGGTAGGTAGGTCACTATCATTTTCACCCTCCGCACCCCGATCCCTTATCACCCCTTCCCGTCCTCACGCCGGTATCGTTGATCCCCTGGTGTAGTGTCCTGACTGCGGATCCTGGTGGACCGAGAAAGAGAGCTGGACCTGTAGGAGTGTAGGTAGTGTCACAGTCTGATCCCGGTGGAGGAGAGAGAACGGTAGTTACTGCGATGGTGTCTCTATCATTTCCGCCTGGATGATTTGAAAAAAGAGTACACAGCAACACTAATAGTCTGAAAGAAGTTGTGCAGGCCGGGGTAACCCCGATATTGAATGGGTAGAGTATCCCCAATCAATATTATTCTCTACTCTGAGGAGAGTAAACCACCGGCGTTACTACTCTCGTAGCTTCCTATATATGCATTCCTACTGGTTCACTTTCACATCCGTTACCACTGACAATTCTATACCGTAAAACATATATCACCAATGATCGTTTGTGCACGTACCCGATCACCTTTCTGGCTTTTTGCGATCACTAAGTTTGCATTGTGGTCGGCGAGCAGGGCGCATATAGGTTGTTCATTTCTGAGTCCTATCAAGGTCCTGCTCATACTAACATCTTCTTTCCAAGGTGCCGATCCTCCTTTCACGGGAACTGAGTCTCGACTTGTAGTAGTGCATCGATGATAATGTACGTTACAATAATCGATTGTGGCATCTCGATGATGGAAAGTGCGGAGCCGGACTGGTGGGAGCCTCAACTGCTATTCTAATTGAGTCTGACATAGAAGAGAGAAGATTCATCGTCCTCCAATAATACCGTACATCTCGGACCACCTTTGGAACTCGATCAGATAATTATTATACAATAATTTACCTCGAATGATCGGGATCATGATATCCGAGAAGGTATCTGGCATGACCCCTATAGCTCCTTTCGGCACCGAAACTCCTTTTGAGCGATATCCAAAATCCATCTTTACGGACATCTGAAGCTGGTAGAGATGTTAGTGGGTACTGTGGCGACATGTAACGTGAAAAGGGATTTTCCTGGCCTCCCGAACCTCTCTAAAAAGAAGGTTATCCGCTGGGGATTTTCGCTCTTTCCAGCGTCCAGGCAGGATCGACGAAAGAGAGTATTTTCGCATTCCCCCGTGCCGGGGTTGGTGTACTCTTACATCGTATCTTCGGAACAAGCCGGCACTTCCGGCAGGAACCCGCAGCTCCCGTTCCCAGGTGAGGTGATCACGATCTCCCCTCCGACCACGTAGATGAGCTCGATCAGGCCGATCAGGCGATTCCCCGCGACATGGTCGTCCTGGGTCGCCCCGCCCCGGATGAGCACCTCCGCATTCATGATCTTCTGTTCGGCGAGGATGGCCCGGATCTCCTCCTCGTCGAGATCCAGCCATCCCACCGCACTCACCCGGATACCGCCGGAGGCGTCTTCTTGATGGTGATGTCCGGCTGTCCCGGTTGATACGGATTCCGGCGTCGTGAAGCTCCCGCAGCAGCACGTCCAAGTGCTTCTGTTGAAGGGATCCACCAGGAGCGCGATCAGGTCGGCGCCCCGCACCACGCTGATCACTTCCTTGCCCCGTCCTTTGCCCATGGCAGCACCGGCGATCAGCCCGGGGATATCCAGGATCTGGATGCGGGCTCCCCGGTGCTCGAGTGCCCCTGGCACGACGGTGGTGGTGGTAAACATACGAGGCGACCTCGCTCTTGGTCCCGGTCAGGGCGTTTAAGAGCGTACTCTTCCCCACCGAGGGAAAGCCCACCAGCACCGCGGTGGCATCCCCCGACCACTTGACCGAGAAGCCCTCTCCCCCGTAGCCGGGCGAGTGTTGCGCAGCTCCTCCTCCAGCTCGCGTATCTCCTCTTCCAGACTCCCGGCCATATTCCCTTTACAGATGCCGGAATCTCCGGCATCTCACCCCCTATATAAATGGAACCTGCGCTTATAACGGTTGAGGAGATGATAGCAACGGTATGGGAGGACTATCCCCCCATCACCGGATGAACTTCTCTGGAAAGAGGATACGGAAGAGATCAATTCCGGAACGATGGCCCGAATCATCCCTTTCCCGGAAAACGTGGACGTGGCTATTTTAAAAAAGCAGGGTCGCCAAAAAGAGAGAGTTATCCGATCTGCCCCTCTTCTTCGCACGCGTTGCTGTGACATTCCCTGATGAAGGACGTGATCTCTCCCTCTGCATTGGTGATTCTTTGAAACACGCAGTGCAACAGGTGATTTTCCGCACTTCCCTGGCCGATGAGCATAATGGATATTTGTTCACCGGATAGGGATTGTTCGACAGGATTCCGTACGACAGTTCGGGCGGTCCTCCATAAGAACTGATAATCTGTTCCTGTCGACTCTCCCACACCATGACCTTTTATGATTCTAATCCGATGGAGAGAGCAAACTCCGGCATCGCTGCAGGTTGCGGACCACAGGGTATGTTCCATGCCTTCTGCAAGCACCGGTTCATTGCAGAGATAGATAGGGAAACTAAAGGCAAAGGACTGCTTTTCGACGGTGGTTTCTACTCTGGCCGCAGCGCTTACCGGTGCCGCAAGGGCCAGAGTCAGCAGGGTGCATACGAGGAGACTTGCATAGAGTTTTTTCATGAATTCCTGACCTCTAATTTCGCCCTATTGGCACTTCCCCCGTATACGCCTATCGATCTCCGGATGTGATTATGGATGCAAAGAAGGAGAACCAAGAGATCCCGGGGGAGGTAGCGACCTCCCCGCGGCGAGATGGAACTCACGTATCAGGGGCAATGACTGCCGGGCACCCCCAGTATCCAGAAGGTTGCACTATCCAGGTCGCACGTCTTATCCCACACACCTTCAAAGTGCAGGCTCCCCCCGCGATTGGCGCAGGTCGGGTCTATTAGGTTACCACAGCTTGACCGCAGAACAAACTTGACCTCGGTACTGACCCCATGGTCATTGTAGACATAGTACTGGTCTGCGGTGTTGATGGTGATCTTTCCCGCATCCTGACCGATGATGGTCACGTTAAATTGATACACCGGGGACTTACCTGCCTGCATGGCCATCACCGGAGTCATTCCAACGGCGAAGAGGAGGCAGAGCAGCACCAGGATGGAAACCCTTGTAATTCGACTCATGGTTACACGCTCCAGACGGCAGTCACCAAAATGCAGGAGCTGTCGTGTTCATGCAGAACTACCGTGCAGGGAGATGGTAAAGGTTGCGATCAGCCTTGAATCTACTATTCCACCGTACGCTCTTACCAGGAGGGTGTGAGAACTTGCTATTCGAGCAGGTTCTTCCTGTCTTGAACCCGCAGGTTGGCGGCAAACGTCCGGGCGAGCAGAGGATTCACTGCCTGGGGAGGTAGGTGGAGCGCTGCAGCGGTTTTCCGGGTCAGTTCCGTCAGGTCTGAGGAATCTTTATCCTGGTTTGCGAGTACGGCCTCATGGATTTCCTGGAGATACGCAAGGGCAAACTCCATCTGCCGGTAGGCTTCCTCTCCTCTCCGTGGTTCATCCCAGGCTGAGAGGAGGATTCGGATGCCACGGAGTCCGCGGAGGCGTTTTACCGATCGCACCGAAGCGAGGGCATCATCATACACCGGCAGATCTCCCCACACGGGTATCGCATCGCCCGAGAAGAGCACCCCTTCGGCGGGCATGAAGAGCGAGATGGACCCGGAGGAGTGGCCGGGGGTGTGGGACACCTGCAGGTCTCCCATTCGGGAATCCCCAAGACCGATGCAGTCCCCGTCCTCGAGTGTTCGATCGAGATGCACGGATCCCCCGACCAGCGTAGCAAAGCCCGGTACCGGCCTCTCACGGTTCTGGAGCTGTACGTCCTCGATCCACGCTCGCTCCCGGGGATGTGCCGCGATGCTGCACCCGGTACTGTTCTGGATGGCCCGGGCGGCTCCGAGGTGGTCAGGATGCGAGTGGGTGAGGATGATCCGGTTGATCTCCGAAGGTTCGCGACCCTGGGAACGGATGGAGTCGAAGATCGGTATCTCGCACCCGGCCACTCCCGTGTCGATGAGGGTGATTGTGCGGCCGTAAATGAGGTATACGTACACAAACCGGTCTATGGCGGTTCCGGGTGCAATTGGAACCCGGAAGGGAAGCCTCAGCGCGTGGATAGCGGGAGCGATCTCCATGCTACCTGTTCATCGGCTACCGGATCTGGGCAACCAGTTCCTTGGCCCAGTGGCGGATGGCCTCCCAGTCCCGTGTGTCGTACAGGCCCGGCTTTATTTCCTTAAAACCGGCCGCCTCGATGCGGGGCTTGAAACTGCCCAGGGCCATCCTCGCCAGGAAGTTCATCTGGTTGTAGTCCCAGACGCCCCCGAAGATGGCCAGGGAGACGGGCTGGAGATGGTATCTGGTGGCTTTCTCTTCCAGGTACTGTTTCCGGTTCGCCTCGATCTCCTCTGTCTTCTTCTCATGTTCCAGCAGGGCCTGCACCCCGGAGGAGACGAAGATTGCTACATGCTTATTTGCAAGCTCCTTCTGGAACCGATCCAGGAACTGCTCCGGTTCTTTGGTCCACTTCCCCATCTGCATCCCGCTGCTCACGATGATCAGATCATAGGATGAGATATCGGTGACCTTTTCTTTCCCGGCATTGACCACCCGGACTTCTAGCCCTTCGGCCTGAAGAATCCTGGCGATCTCCGCGGAGGTGCTCTCCGTCGCCCCGAAGCGGGTTCCATAGACAATAAGGACTTTTTTGGTCATATCCATACTTTCTCCAATCTCATATACCACTTCACCCTGTCCGATACATTAAGGATTCTGGTTCCCTGACCTCCGGATGGAGAAAACGTTATTCAAGGATCTC
This sequence comes from Methanomicrobiales archaeon, assembly GCA_028678905.1. Taxonomy (GTDB): domain Archaea; phylum Halobacteriota; class Methanomicrobia; order Methanomicrobiales; family JACTUA01; genus JAJRCM01. The sequence continues at coordinate 1,447 of JAJRCO010000172.1, read as the reverse complement.
CGCCTTCTCCGGCTGCCAGGCCGGATCGGTGAACGACAGAATCTTCGCGTTCACCGTTCCGGGATTGGTATACTCCTTCACCGTGTTCATGGGGACAAAGCCGGCGCTTCCGGCCGGAACCCGGAGCTCTTCTCCCCCGGGCGAGGTGATTACGATCTCACTTTCGATCACATAGATCAGCTCAGATAGGCCGATCAGCCGGTTCTTTGCCACGTGACCGCCGGGAAGGATCTCTGCATAGGCGACGCTGTAGTTGATGGGAATATCCTTCTCCGGCATCAGCATCGGATTCACCAGGGTGTAAATCAGGGTGCCGGTGTGGTAGTCCCACTCAATTCCTTCGGCGGGATTGCGAACCACAATCGGACTTCCCCCGGAGAGGGCGGGAACTGCCGCCAGATCCTCTCCGCGGATATCGATCTCGCCGCGATAGGGCGGCTGGTTTACCGAGAGGTATCGCAGTTCCGCAGGTCCGACAGCGTCAATCGACTGGAGCGCTCCCTCGCGAAGCAGGGCGAGTTCTCCCGCATTCAGGGGGATGGTCTCGTTGTCGGACCGTATGCGGGCGGTTCCCCCGATCACATAGACCAGCTCAGAGGTTCCGAGCAGGAGGTGCGGAGGCGTCGCGTTGCCGGGGGTGAGTGTTACGTACCCCAGGCTGTAGTTCAAACCGAGGGGAGAGTCGTTTTCGATAATATACGCGTACTGCCCCAGTCCCTCGAAGATGGGGAAGGGGGGCGAGGGTGAGATCAACACCTGTCCCGTGGAATCAGACTTTTCAGGAGTGGAGCTCGTGCAGCCGGCGGATACAAGAAGAAGCGAGATGAAAAGAAGAGGGGGGAGGATGTTTTTCATGATCATAATACTCCCATATCGCTGAAAACGGTTATGAATCAAGTTTGAGAATATCGCATGAGGCGAATCGCTCTGCGGTACGCCCGACCACGATCTTATATCGTTTGCAGGCCAGGTATAGTGTGAAAACAGGGAAAACTAAGAGAAGACGAGGAGAAGAGATGGCCAAATCAAAGGTCCGATCAGAGCCTGAGGTTCTTTCGTCCAAACCCACGCCCACGGTGTGCGGGGAGTGCAAATCCGAGGACATGGAGTGCTGCGAAGTGACGTTGAATAAAAGCTACAAAGTCTACTACATGAAATGCCATAAGTGCCATGAGGTAGATGTATTCAAGATCGGCAAGGAAAAGAGTGAATAAGGCGCAGTTAAGTGGGCGCAGTTAAGTGTGAGTAAACCGTAAGAGGGTGCAATAATAGCGAGCAATCATTTCCAGCAAGAACACGGGGGATTCCGGGTCATTTCTGGCGTATATACGATACGTTTAAGTAAAAATCTCCACAACATGATCAGAGCTGCTGCCATAGTGTAGACCGGTCAATCATGCAGGACTCTCACTCCTGTGACTCGGGTTCAAATCCCGATGGCAGCACT
>JAJRCO010000298.1 GCA_028678905.1 Methanomicrobiales archaeon | reverse complement strand
TAGGTTGTAACGACAAATGTCTGCTCCCGAACCGGTCCTTCACGAACCGAAACCCACCATCGGTAAAATTTTTCTCTCCTTTTTTCGCCTCGGCCTCACTGCATTTGGTGGCCCTGCCATGGTTGCCTACATAAAAAAGATGGCCGTTACCCGGGAACACTGGATCGATGAGGACTCGTTTAGTGGCGGGGTCTCGTTCTGCCAGATGGTACCGGGAGCTACCGCGATGCAGACCGCTGCGTATGTGGGACTCCGGATCAGGGGTTGGGCCGGAGCCCTGGCATCCTTTGTTGGATTCGGCCTGCCCGCATTCGTGATCATGATCATATTGTCCTCGTTGTATGTTCAGACCTCGACGCTCCCTGCAAGCATCGCTATTTTCCGTGGGTTACAGGTCATTACTGTGGCCATTATCGCGAGTGCTGCCCTTTCATTCGGCCGGTCGTCCCTGAAAAAATGGGTCCATGGTGTCATTGCAGTAATTGCCGCCGGCCTGTTTTTCTTCGGGGTAAGCCCAATTCTCGTTATCCTGCTGGCAGGTCTGCTCGGGTACCTGTTTGTCCGTGAAGAACTCCCGGTATCACAATCAGGGCAAACTGCGATAGACCGAACGGTTACCAGGGCATTCATCGGGCTTGCGGTCCTTACCGGGGCAATATATATTGTCCTGTTTCTTTTCTGGCGAAATCTTTTCGATCTTGCCTTTACAATGAGCAGCATAGATATATTCGCCTTCGGAGGAGGATTTGCCGCACTCCCCCTTATGGTCCACCAGGTAGTCGATGTTCATGCCTGGCTTGATTCTTCGACATTCTTAAACGGCATTGCCCTTGGCCAGGTGACTCCTGGACCAATTGTGATTACCGCGACCTTCGTGGGATATCTTGTATATGGCCTTCCTGGGGCATTCGCCGCCACCTTCGGTATATTTGTCCCCTCATTCCTGGTAGTAATCGGACTCGCCCCTCATTTTGACCGGGTTCGTGATTCTCCGGTTTACCACCGGATCTTCAGGGGGATCCTGTTCTCATTCGTAGGTCTAATAGTCAGTGTCACCATTAAGTTTTGCATGGGGTTTTCATGTGATGTCCCTACTATAATTCTTGGAGTGGGTACGTTTGCCGCTCTGGTCCTTGGTGCAGAGATCTTATGGGTTGTCATTGCAGGTCTGGTAATTTCGTACTTCCTGTTCTGAACAGTTCCTCGATCTCGGCGTTCGATGCCCATTGATAGTTAGAGAGGGGTGTGAGAAGAATGATATTTCTACATTATAAATGGGAGACAGAATAGAGTCGAGTGTACAGTGGATACAATAAATGTCCCGGAAATCAGGGGGACATTGAATTTCTACGACATAGGTAATAATCTTGCTCTATTTGACGATCCCACAATTGAATTGTTGTTTAATTTAAAGTGGGGGATTAGTGATTTAATTAAAACCGCGAATGAAATTACATCTAATTTTAGAGTAATTTATCTTGAAGAATTTGAAACTAAATCAGAATCGGAATATGAAAAATACAATTACGAAATCCAGGAATATTTAACGCAGTTAAATCTCGATGAAAAGTTTGTTGCAGATACGTGTTTCAAGCTTGTTGAAAATCTTCAAACGGAATTCAAATTTGACGATGTCTTGACAGATTATCGACACCACTAATTTAATAAATTCAAGGGAAAGAAGTGCGGCACCCTCGAAACAATGACAAGTATCTTTAAGATCAACCTTTGTGCTTTGCATCAAATTTTGCGCGGATGCAAATCGGAGCGATTTACACGCTCTGTCTGGACGCCGGGCTGAGGCATCTTTAAGATCAGGTTACTTTCTTCATCGATTTTACATTTTTTTTAACCAATTATCCCTTCAAATCCGTAGCGATTTTTCCGCTGAACAGGCTGTTTCAGTGTAATAGAATACAAGATGCCCCGTCATACAGTTCTTTGCGACGGATTGATATCCCATTTTGTCTGTCCACGTCTCAAATCTGAAGAATAGTGGCATTTTGATCCCTGGGTCGATGCAAGGAATGACGGGTGTTCATAGCCTGAGACCCTGCATACTGATTTCATGTTATCCCAGCTATGATCGCAGGGCGGGATATCGATCGAGGATACTCTTCCCCCCAAATGAGGCAAGAAAATGCCGTATGAACAGGGGACTGAAGGCGAGCCTGAAAGCCAGATACCGGAGGAACAATGGCGTATGCATACGGGGGATAAACCGGTGGGCTAAATGTGATGCCAAGTCCTGTTTTCTCGATACGATAGGCTTCAGAAAGTCCTCATAGGCCAAAAAAGCCCTTCGGTGATCGCCCGAATGCCTTTGGAGTTCCTGCGCAAGGATGAACGCCGCTGCCATCGCCATGTGGGATCCTTGACTGGCGAGGGGTGTAAGGCAGCCGCAGGCGTCTCCCAGCAGGGCGACCCGTCCTTTCTGCCAGGAGGGCAACCGTTTCTGGGTCATAGAATCAAAATATGTGGGTTCCGATTCGGGGAGTTTTTGAAGGACTTTCTCTGCAATCCAACCTGCGCCCTTATATCGTTCTCTCACAAAAGGAAGACGTTTCTCATGCGGCAGATGTCCCACGTGCCCAAAGGAGAAAAAGTATAGTGCCTCCATACGATCCTTTAACGGATAAAACCAGGCGGCGCGACCCGGCTCTTCATATACTTTTACCGAATCCCCCAGATCGTAACCGGACGACTCGAGATCGCATCCCGCGACATAATAGCCCAGGAACCGCTCACGGACCGAGACTGGCCCGAACACCATCTCCCTAACCCGTGAATGTACCCCGTCTGCCCCGAATAACAGACGGAATGAGTCGGTATCTCCGTTATTGAATTGAGCCTCAACTTCCATATCCGTCTCGCGGACTTTCTCGATGGTGGTGCCGAATCGCACCGACACACCTTCTGAGGTGGCACGATTGTACAGGATCCTGGCGAGATCGGGACGCCGGATCGAGACACTTTTTCCATAAAACGCCTGAGATATCTGCTCGAGGGGAATACGGGGAAAACGTGGTCTACCCTGCTGATCCACGTACTCACGATACTCGAAAGGATAGCGTACTCTCTGGATCTCCTCGATGACCCCCATCCGTTCCGCGACATCCCAGCCTGTCCCAAAAAAATCCATCATGTAGCCGCTGGTCCGAAAGGCCGGGTCGCGTTCTACGATTACCGGATCCCACCCGTTTCTATTTAGCAGTATTCCGAGTGTGAGTCCGGCGATTCCCCCACCGGAGATGAGAACTTTCCTCTCCTGCTCGTTACTTTGCTGGACAGCGTTTTTCATTTTGGGTCAATCGCAGTGTACCGGCAGGGACTATAAGAGATTTTCGGCTATCCGGTAAAGGGCTATCCGTTAAAGGGTTATTCCAGAAAAAAAATGTTATTCCATCCATCGGTAACATTCTGGAGAAAGGTCAATTATCATATTAAGACGGAATTATTGTGCTTTTCTGAAGGCGATACTGACAGAGTGATACGCCCCGATGATGACCGATTTTAAGAGCCGAGTTTCATTATCCGCTCCCCTCAGGTACAGGATTTAATCGCCTGCTCGCCCATAATTCCAGCCTCAAGGATACGCGGTGAATACGACTATCCAGAGAGGTCGAAAAAAAGATACCTCATTTCAATGTTCTGTTAAAGAACGTGGACATCTCCCTGAATGCATCCTGGGCAATATCATCCCGAACAAGGGACCCATTCTCGATCATAAACCCGTGCCCTTTACCCTGGTACACTTTCAGTTCAAAATATGTGTCCGCATTTTCGAGCTCTTCTGCATAGCGATAGATATCAGTAACCGGACTGGCCTGATCCCGAGACCCGTGGATCATGAGCAGGGGTACGGTAAGAGTATCGATATGTTCGGCGGGCATGGTATCGTTGGTGAATCCCCGACTGTACGGGAAGCCGTACCATGCCACCCCGGACCGGAATTCATTTCGCTGTGGGAGGAACAACATCGTATACCGGCCTCCCGCACAAAAACCGGTAAGGCCGATTCTCGTGGGGTCAACCGTATTGTGGGTCGAGAGCAACGCCAGTGAACTATTGATGATTTCTCCTACCTCAGAATCTCCCGCCTGCTGATTGAACGTCTGCCACTCCGGAGCAAGGACGACGTAACCTTCGGATGCCAGCTGATCCGAGAGATTGTAATATCCTGGTTCTAATCCATTGAACGAATGAATAAGTAGGACGGCTGGATAACGGCCTGAGGCAGAGGGGACTGCCAGGTATGCTGGATAGGTCCGTTCAGCTACGGTAATATTCACCCTGGATCCGTTCACAGATCCTGGCGGAGGTGGCGACTGAGCTCCCAGGCAACCTGCCCCTAGGGCAAAGAGGATAATGGCCGTGATGATGATACCGGTCGATCGATTCTCCATGATAGCACCAGGCATTACCTTCTCGTATCATTGATAATGATTACGGTGAACGTCACCTCCACGCCTTTATATCTTAGGAGATGATGGGTGATGCTGTCTCATCGAACGGATTTGTCCTCATAGCCAGGGAGAAGAGGTAGGGATAATTGTTCTTCAGGTACCGCATATACTCCAGCCATTGCGGATCAGGAGGCGATATATCCTCTTTGCATCCCCCACCAGATGAAAGATATCATTATCCGGCAGAGTAGAGAGATTGAATCTTTTGTCCAGTTCCTCGGTAAAGTGAAATACGGCCTGCAGCAGTTCGGTGAACCTTTGGTGTTCCAGGAGGATCGGATTTTCCAGCAGACGGAGCAGGAAATCCCTGCGGGAGCTGAGATTCGTTTTCAAAACGGCCAGATCCAGAGTGCTCCGGTCGATATCGCACGGATGGTGTTGAAGTTGGTTAACGACCCTTCTGAATTCATCATCGGTCCACCGGTCAGAGAAGACACAAGATGCCTGCGGAGATCTTCCAGTGCCGGATCCCGGTCGGAGAGATAGGCAAGCAGCCAGCTCCCCACAGAGCTGAAAAATGCACCGATCACCATATGCATCTTCTCCATTTTCCGCTGCCTGTCCTGCATCTCAAGGAGACGGTGAATGATCAGCGTAACCAGAAGGACCTCGAGGGGCAGAAACGCTAGGTCTCCCAAGAAAAAAATCCCGATATGGTGGAGATCCTGGAAAAGAAGGAGATGGATGAAATAGAGGACGATACTCAGTCCGGTGAGAGCAAGTACCAGAAATAAGGTCCAGAACCGGTTTTTCGGGATATTTCCGATCATCCCGTACCATTTCTGACCGGAAGATATGAGAAGATATCGTTCGTCCCTTCCTGGTAACGGTAACCCCCCGTCGTCGAATTTCTTTCACGGGAACAGAGACACATACACCAGATCCGACTGTTCGATTGACAGTTTCGAATAATCTCGGAGGGATCATCATTTCCTGTGCATTCATTTGTCCTGCTTCCGGTAATTCCAAGAGACCCAACTACTGGCTCGCATAGACTCGTACTGCTGCCAGAGATCAGGATATCGATCCATAGACGCCATAGCCCGGAAAGGGGGCTCGAACAAATTCAATAAGGAGAAAAAGAAAAATAATCAGGAAAACACTGAAAAATCATTTTTTACAGCGATCACATCGATGATCGGTTTCAGAGTGGCCTCGGAGACTCCGAATTTCTCCATATACTGTTGCAGGATTTTCTGTTCCTCGGTGGCGAGGGCGCCATCGGCCATGGCCAAATCGGTAAGGATCGCCAGGGTAGTGATTTTCTGCTTATCGTTCAGACAATTGGCTACCAGCGTGATCGAATCCGGCAATGGGGTGGTCCGAAGGACAGATAACGCGGTGTTTACCGCGTTCCGGTCACCACGGACAATCTTAGCCAGATCCATCAGCTCTGCTTCATCGATCACGCCGTCTGCTGCGATCAAGGTTATCGCAGAGAGTGCGAGCGCCGATTTCGGCGTCAGTTCAACAGGTTTGCTCCCTTTCAATTTGTCAAACAATCCCATCGTCATCACGGTCTTCAAACTGTTCTTCTGTACATTGCTCCATCTGAGGTAAAAAATCCTTTTCGTCCTACTGCCTATCGATGTCACGCTGAAACTCCTCTAGCGCATAGCCGAGATGTTTCATCACCCTTTATCTTCATAGAGGTGGGATGTTTGCGAAGGTCAATATGGAGCGGTGGTCTTCCCGCATTGGTTTCATTCTTGCCACCATCGGATCGGCGGTGGGGATAGGGAATGTCTGGCGCTTTTCCTCGGTTGTCGGGCAGAACGGAGGTGGGGCGTACCTCATCCCCTATCTTCTGGCATGTTTTCTCTTTGCAGTTCCCCTGATGGTCCTGGAACTTTCTGCGGGACGATATTTTCATGGCGCGGTGGTATCTACCTTTAGCGGACTGGGCAGGAGGATGAACATCGTCGGATGGTTTGTCGTCGGAGTAATTTCGCTCATCCTCAGCTATTATCTGGTGATCACCGGATGGACATTCGCTTACAGCTGGTTTTCTCTCAGCGGGACGGAAATAACCTTCTCTTCTTTCTCTTCTTCTCCCAGTCCCATCCTCTTTTTTATCCTCTCTGTGCTGATCACCGGGCTTATTGTTTCCCTGGGCGTAAAGAAGGGCATCGAACGCCTGACTACTATCCTCATCCCCTTTGTTTTCATCCTGCTGGCAGGAATGGCTATCTACGCGACCACTCTCTCTGGTTATCAGGAGGGTATGGCATATCTGTTCACTCCCGATTTTTCTGTGCTTTTCAGCCCCTTTATCTGGAGCGCGGCTCTGGGTCAGTCATTTTTCTCTCTCTCCGTAGGCCAGGGGATCCTTCTCACCTATGGTGCATATACCTCCGAGAGCATCAATATCTTCCGGGCTTCTCTTATCATCACCCTGGCCGACATCGGCGCTTCGATCCTGGCCGGACTGGTGATATTTCCAGTGGTCTTTACGTTTGGGCTTGCACCGACAGCAGGTGCCGAACTGGCCTTTACCACGCTTCCGAGAGCGTTTGAGGTAATGCCCTTCGGACAACTGTTCGGGCTGGCATTCTTCGTCCTGTTATTCTTTGCTGCGCTTACATCGGCGGTTTCCATGCTCGAAGTGCCCACAGCTTCGGTGATGGAAGCCACCCGCTGGAACCGGCGAAAGACTATCGGTGTACTGATAGCTATCATTCTCCTGGTAGGTATCCCGAGCGCATTGAGCTATAGCAGCGTTGATTTCCGGTTTCAGGGCATCCGCTGGCTGGATGTCATGGATGACACCATTGGCACCATGGGACTAATCATGACCGCCATCCTGACTTCGGTATCTTTCTCCTGGTTCCTGGACGCACCCCGTTTCAGGGAGGTACTTAATGGGTCATCTCTGGTTTACCGGATGATCCGACCCCTCGCCCGGTATGTTATTCCACCTGTTCTGGTCATCGCACTTGGTTTCAGGGTGGTCCGCAATATTCCTGCCTGGCATCTGCTCCCGGGTACACCCCAGCCCGGGATTGCCACACTCGTCCTGCTCACGTCAGTCCTTCTTGGAACCCTGATCGTCAGCACCCTGATCGCCTGCCGCTTCTGGGGATGCCGGTGGAATCCTTGGAGACGCTAATTATTTCCTTTCTGCGAAGAAAGTGGTAAGCTCCTTTTTCAATTCCAAGGGGGAGATGGGTTTTTCCAACACCTTCTCCACATTTCGATCCGCCCTTTCCTTCTCCTCATTAAACAGGGGTCGTGCGGTGAAGAGCATCACCGGTGCCTGATGCAGGGAAGGGTCTTCCCGCAGTCTGCGCAGAAACTCCCATCCATCAATCGGAACCATCTGCAGATCGAGAAGGATCAGATCCGGACAGTGTATGCGCAGCCAGTCCAGTGCTTCGAGCCCATTCCTGCTGGTGTGGGGCTCATAACCGATCCTGCGGAGGATAAGATTCATCACTTCCAGAGTGGCGACATCGTCATCCACCACCATCACTTCATAGACCATACGGCACCTCCTGAGGGATGCGGACCGAAAAGGTACTTCCCGCTCCCACTTCGCTTTCCACATCGATGGTCCCTCCATGAAGATTGATGTACTTGCGGGCGATGGAGAGCGCGAGACCGATCCGATTGCACTGGCGGCTCAGTTTTTCAGCGTCTGCAAGGTGAAACGGTTCAAAGATCGCATGGAGAGCAGTGGGTGAAATACCTATCCCGTTGTCCTTTACTGATATGAGGTGGTATGACCCGTCTATCTGGTAGCGGATTCCTACGTGCCTTGGGGGGTGGTTGAATCGCACCGCGTTGGAGATCAGGCACTCGAGCACCGTGTACAAGCAATCCCGGTCGGCAACGAGATGAGTTTCTTCCGGAACATCGATGGTTATCTCTGCGTCACGGCCATATTCTCCGGTCCGCACGATATCCTCAACCAGTGGTCTCAATTGCACGTCCGTCGGATTGATGGAGATTTTTTCAGCATACAGAAGACTCAATTCGAGCATCCGGTCCACAATATAGCGTTCACGTTCGACATTATCCAGGCAGGTGCGGAGCATTTTTCCCGTTTCTGCGGTGAGCCCGAAATATTCCGGATCGTCAAGCAGGAGATGCAGGTATCCCAGTATCGGCTGCAGCGGCGTCCGAAGTTCGTGGGCCGCCGTCATAACGAAATCCTTGCGGTAATCGATCTCTTTTTCCAGCTGAGTGGCTTCACGCTTCTCTTTCTCCTGTTCAGTGATGTCCCGGCTCATCCCGAGGATAAACTGAACCTTGCCGTCTTTGTCAAGGAGGGGAAAGAGTTTTGTCGAAAATAACAGCACCGAACCGTTGATGCGGATTCGGGAGTGGTAC
>JAJRCO010000314.1 GCA_028678905.1 Methanomicrobiales archaeon | reverse complement strand
GCCACCGATCGCCTCACTTTCCACAGTCCACCATGAACCACACCGGACACCGACCCCAAAGATTTTCCAACTCAAGGACTCAGACCGAGAGGAAGAATAGACAAAAAGAAATGGAAAAAGCTCTATTAGGCGATCAGGAAGAACATTACGTCTTTTGACCTTTACTCTCGAATATCTCCCGCAATGGATCCCAGTAATAGGTATACCATCCCTGCCGTATCTCCTCATACTGTTCGAGGGGAACACCTTTCTGCACGAAGTTCAGTTTCGTGTTTCCCTTGACTGCGGTCAGTTTAATAGTAATCGTAGAATAATGACCCGGTGGCCAGTCGTTCGCCCTCCAGGTCTGGACAATCCTCTTATCGGGTACAAGTTCAAGGGTCATCCCCGTTGAATATCCATCATTGGTGGAGAATCCGCTTCCCACCTCCCTGCCGATCTCTGCGGCACCTCCGGTAAACAGAGCGTGCTTTTCCGAGTCAATCCACATCTCAAAGATCTCATGGGGATTCGTCGGAAACATGACCGTCTGTTTTATTGTCCGCGTCTTCATCCGTATCATCTACCGCTAGGTATAATGGACCTCAATCGATACTTTCAGGGCCTCTTCCAGACGCATTGCAGGGGCAAATGAGCACACCCAAGCGAGCTGAAAGGAGCCGCACTCTTCAGCAATGATTCTTCATCGGGCATCGAGGTAACGACCGATGTACCCTTTGATGAGCAGATAACGGCCGATCACCGTCACACCCATGAAAAAGTTGGATGCTTCAGAGCTCCACCGCCGGGGTGTGCTCCCGATCGAATTTAAACGACCTGACGAGTAAATGGCAGTCCCTTACCTCATTTCCATTCCCATGCTTTGACATGGGTGTTGCCGTTCTCATCTGTCTCATATTCGTAGATAAGGGCAATACCGTTGAGTGCAGACCATTTTGGGGTCTGAGACATCATATACAGCGCCCCCCTGAAGGTGGCGCCCGTTCCCTTTCCGGTCATTTTCCCTACCCCGTTCACATAGTACATTCCCATCTCCCCGCCTTTGCCCATTATCGCCCCCTGACCCATGCAAATGTTGATCCCTCCAGGTTTCATGATATTATCGAAGTTGGTCATATCTATCGCCTCGATCCCGAGCACTTTTCCGGAGGCATCTGTGGAAAGTTCAATCTTGATCATTCCCTCATGGGGCAGTATCCGTCGTCCGGTTACTTTCCCCCGCAATTCACAAACCATTTCTCCCAGCATACTCAATCCGCTCCATTGCAGCCGGATCTTTTCCGGCTAGATCCAAACTAGATAGCCGAAAAATCCAGGACTGCTGGAGTCTAACGAACGGTCCGGAAATATATAGATTACCCTGATGGTAATAGAATCGGGGAGCTTTCCCTTTTAAACGAATATTCCGGGGATCGTGGTGAAATATTGAGATAACTGAAACAATTTCAGAGCACCATAATCGGGACTATCGTTAGTCCGGTTATCAAGGTTGCAGCTGATTTGTGGGGGATTTTCGCAGTTTTGGGATACAATAGGGGAACGGGGATACGCTATCATTTCCTGTACGATGAGGTGTCATCTTTGATTTCATCGATATTTATATAATGAATAGAATCCCAAGAGCGCGTTGCCTCGATTGAGGGATACCTCATTGGCGAAGACGAGATAGAAATGACGGCTGAAATTGTCATAATGAACAGAGAGGCGGTGGCTGTTGCGGCAGACAGTGCCGTAAGTCTTATGGGTGGACCAAGCGAGAGGCCTCAGAAGATATTCACCTCGGCAAACAAGATCTTCAGCCTCTCCCGGTTTCACACCGTATGCATCATGATCTACAATAACGCGACCTTCATGGGCATGCCCTGGGAAACCATCGTCGATGCCTACAAAAAACACCTGGGGAAAAAGACGTTCGGGACGTTGCGGGAGTACGGGGAAGACCTGATCGCTTTCCTGAGCAGCGCCGAGGAACTGATTCCCCGACCGGTGGAAGAGAAGTATTTCATCTCCGCGGTACGCAACTACTTTCTCTTCATCAGGTACCTTATCCAGCAGAGGTCGGCCTCGTTCCTGCAGGAAAAAGGTGCCATTACCGAGAATGATATTCAGACGATCATCACTGAGGTGATTGTCGACGTGCATACGACGCTCGACAGTGCCTCGTACAGTCCCACCCTGGATGCAGGGTATTATAACGAACTCCTGGATTATTACGGCGAGGAGATTCTCAAGGCAAGCAGGGAGATCTATGCGGACCTGCCTGTGCCGGAGGATCTCTTCGGGAGACTGGAGGAGATCGCGGTCAATTTCTTTGTAAAAAACCTGGAAAAATTTGATCCCCTGCACCAGGAGTACACGGGGGTGGTGGTCATCGGGTTTGGGGAAAAGGAGATCCTCCCGGGAGTGATGATCTACGACATCGAAGGAAAGATCCGGGGCCGCCTGAAATACGCCGAAGGCGAGCACCAGCAGATCACCTTTGAGCACGGGGCGATGATCATCCCCTTCGCGCAGCGGGAGATGGTCGACATATTCCTTACCGGGATGGATCCACGCTTCGAACAGGCTCTCATCACCACCCTCAGCGCGACCTTTCACAATCTCCCGGTATCGATCATCGATTCTATTGATAAGCTGGATGCCACGGAGAAGGCAGAGCTGAAAGAGAAATTTTCCAAGCCCAGTGAGGACCTGGTGGACCAGCTGGAGGCCCTGCTCACGAACTACCGGGGCTCAAATTTTACCCCCATCATCAATGTGGTGATGGCCCTCCCCAAATCGGATCTTGCCGCCCTCGTTGAATCCCTGGTTAACCTTACTTCTCTCAAGAGAAGGGTGTCCATGGAT
>JAJRCO010000330.1 GCA_028678905.1 Methanomicrobiales archaeon | reverse complement strand
GTTCGGGGGAGGGGTGGGGCAGGATAAGGAGGCTTCCATCTGCTTGCTGACGGATGCCGAGGGGCTCATTCTTGGAGATTTTCCTTGACCGAATCCATTCGATGGGGAGGGAGATCACATATGAAGATTTGCCGGTAAACTGGACTTTTCTCATCTCCATGACGGGTGCTCCAGGACTTTTCAAGAAATACTGGTGTTCTGGGTGAATATATAGATATATAGCATATATAGTGATCTATAGTTTATATCGATAAATTCTATTTTCCTCTATAGCAATACCATGGTGTGCACGCATATTTGCAGATGATGGTGTCATGTTTCCCTTTTCCCCCGGGCAAACGCGTGGTATTCCCGGCGAAGCGAACGGGACAGAGGGGGGAACTAGATGGGTATTAAGGAATGGGTCGTGCCCCAGGACGGAGCGTTTTTTGACTTATTCGATCAGCTGGTCGCAGTCGTGCGGAAAGGCTCTGACGAGCTGGGACTTCTTGTCCAGAACCATCAGGACATTCCTGCAAAAATCCGCAACATCAAGGATCTGGAACATGAAGGCGATACCATCACCCACGAAATTTACGAACATCTCAATGTAACCTTCATCACCCCCTTAGAGCCCCAGGAGATCTCCCATCTCGCGTCAGCGCTGGATGATATCCTCGATTACATCGATGGATCTGCACGAAAAATGGGGTACTACGGGGTGACCGAATCTGATGTCCACATGCGGGAGCTGGCCAGATTGATCCAGCTTTCCATATACGAGCTCCAGGAGGCCATAACCCAGATACGAACGATACAAGATCCACAGGCCATCGAAGCACGGTGTATTGAGGTCAACCGGCTGGAAAACCTCGCGGATGAGGTCCTCGCCCACGCCATTACCGATCTCTTCCAGACACAGGATCCCCTTCATATCCTTAAATTCAAGGATATCTACGACTGGCTGGAACTTGCGACCGACAAATGCGAGGATGTGGCGAACATTCTCTCCGACATTGCCATTCGGCATGCGTGAGGGACGATGGAACCCCTCCTTCTCTTCGGGATCCTGATTGCCCTTGCCTTCAACTTCGCCAATGGAATGAATGATGCGGCTAATGCCATTGCCACGGTGGTGGCCACCCGGGTGATGACCCCTTTTCAGGCGGTTCTGATGGCCGCAGGGTTCAACTTTATCGGCCCTCTCCTATTTACCACTGCGGTGGCGAAGACGATCGGAAAGGGCATCGTGAACCCGCCCTTTATGACCCTTCATGTCTTTTTTATCGCCATCCTTATTGCCGCGCTGTGGGTGTTTCTCACCACGTTTACCGGGTTACCCATTTCTGCCACACACGCGTTAATCGGGGGAATCATGGGTGCGGCCATCGCGGCGGGTGGGCTGCAGGCCTGCCTCTGGCCATCACTCCAGATGGTTCTCACTCTGTTCCTCTACATCTTGTTGAGTGGCCTGCTGGGGGCGGTGACTTTTACCCTGATTGCCTGGCGGCAGAGGGAGGAGAACTGGAGGGGTTATCTCGGGCTGGGCGCTCTCTTCGGGAGCTCCCTGATCATACCTGTTCTGATGATCACCGGAATTTTATCCATCGGCGGAATTCTCGCCATCCTGGTTTTTATTGTGTTTTCACCGATCCTCGGTTTCATTGCCGCCTTTATAGCGGTTCTTGTGGTCATGCGCTGGTTCAGCGTCTCCAACCTTCCGAAAATGAACCGGTTTTTTAACCGGCTCCAGGTTGTATCGGCCGCTTTCTACAGCCTGAATCACGGGAGCAACGATGCGCAGAATGCCATGGGTGCGATCACCGCGATGCTGGTGGCGGCGGGGATCCTGCAGGAATTTACCGTCCCCATCTGGGTCATTCTCGTATCCTGTATCGCGATCGCCGCGGGAACCTTTCTCGGGGGGTGGAATGTGGTCAAAACCATGGCCAAGAAGATCACGAACATTCGTCCTTACCAGGGATTTTGTGCAGAAACAGGGGGAGGTATTGCCCTCACCTTCATCACCGCGTTCGGGGTGCCGGTGTCCACGACCCATGCGATCAGCGGTGCCATCACCGGTGTGGGGGCCATACATGGATATTCCGCCGTACAATGGACGGTGGTGCGCCGCATCGTGACGGCATGGATTCTCACCATTCCGGTCACGGCAGTCAGTGCGTTTGCGGCATATGCGGCGTATCAGGACGTCCTCCTGTGAAAAACCATCACAGGCCACATAGAGGGAGGAGCGGGATCAGGATACGAATCCTGGAAATATTTTCGCTGATCATCGGTGAGGGTTGTATGGTGCGGTCAGATGGCCAGATGTCGGTCTCCAGGACTTCGTTGGATTCTTTGCCAGCCGTAGTTGCGGCTCCGACATTACTCTCTCTTCAGGTAATCTACCGCGATGCTGTACGGCGAACCATCTTGCATGTACGTCAATTCGATCTCGTCCGGTGCAACGACCTCACCGAGACAGTACCCTCCGTCCCTCTCCGTTATGGTAAGCGTCGTGTTGTCGCGCCCGATGGCACCGGCAAAATAGATGGTCCATTCTGTGCTGTTCGAGGATAGCAGGAAGTGGCCGGAGAACAGCCGTCCATGCTGTTCCTCGATCACCATCGCGATCGACAGGTCATGGTAATCGGTGAATCCGGTGTCTTCGTCGTAGCCCTCCATGGGCCCCGTCCAGGTACCGGTCAGATTCGGAAGAGAAGGAGAGACGGGCGTTACTGATGCAGGGGCAAGGCATCCGCCGCTGGTGAGGGCAGATAGAATAATGACCAGGAGAATAAACATGGTCCTCATACAGGGATGATTCATCGTCGAATGACATAAAGGGTAACGGATTTGCAGACTGCTTCACTAGATGACTCATCCGAAGAGTTCATACCTGACCCAGAGGATTGGGATGGCGATCCTTCACCCAATAGACACTGCAGCCTAACAGAGGAATCTTACTGGTTGAAATGATGGACAATAAAGATTTTCTTGGTAGTTAGTATTTGGGGGTCGTATATGATTTATTTCATTTTCAATGGACCAGGGATTTACGGAGGTCATTTCCCATAGATCTCGCCACGATTACCTGTTCAGAGATTTATAACTTATGCGTACTACTGTACCTTAATGCAACGGCGGTAAGGAGAACATCCGGAAGAGACCTGGTTCATGGCACAGTCCCTATCGCTTTTCTTCCTTTTTGATCCGATCGCTATCCTTTCTCGCAGGAGGTGGCACGGTGTCGCACGAAAAAGGTGAGTGGTGATTTAAGGGGCCACAGGCCATGCGACTACCAGTCGCCACCCGGTCAGCGGATCGGATCGGAATGTTGCCGCATAATGGATGCCCTCGTCGTCATATTCGACGGTGCCAGAACCCTGGGCCCGCATCGTGGCGATGGCCCGCCCGAATGAGGATTCCGGCCCGATGGTGGTGATGTTCCGGGTGATCTGCCCCTTATCCGAATGGAGAGCAAACTTGTTCTCGGTATCGATCGCATAGAAGAGGAACGGCTCGGGCACTCTTTCCCTGATCGCATCGGTCAACGTATCCAGATATACGGAAGCGCCCACGACACCGGTCACCGCATCCTCGATTTTAACCGGCACTGCCACGATGGCCGCATTCTTCCCCGTCGAATAACTCACCACCACGATCCCCACGGATTCATTGCCGCCCATGGCGATAGGGAAATAGGAACGGGCCCTCAGATTGGCAGTCGTTAAGCCGTCCACCACGGTATAGTAAGAACCATCCGGAAGGGCGTACCACGTACGGGCCGCAGGCTCTTTCTCCTCCAGAACGGCCAATAACGGCTGGATGGACTGCCACTCGCCGGATTGTGCCTCTGAGGTTATCGCGATCACCTCCAGCGGCCGCAGGACGGCTTTCAGTTGCTGATCTATCTCCAACGCCAGGATCTCCAGGGCAAAGTCGGCCTGCCCTTCAGTAGAGGCGGAAACCGTCGGTTGAGCGGTAGGGGTCATCCCATACTTCTTCTGGATGGCGTCAAACGTCCCGTCCCGCTTCATCGCATCCAGGGCCTCCTGCCAGCGTGCGATAACGCTGTCGGGCGTGTCCCTGCTGAATGCGATGTACAACTGCACTGTCCGTATCGTGTATACCGCCTCGACTGCGGAAGGTTCGATCCCCGCCTTCCGGGCCACATCGACTAAATTAGTTCTACTCCCCAGCCAGAGGTCTGTTGCTCCTGCTGTCAGGTCGCGTAGGCATTCGACATCACTGCTGCAGGTCACGATCTGGTCCGCCTGGTTCTCCTGCAGGAACTGGTGCCGGGATGAATTCCTCTCCACGCCGATTCGTCCGGCTCTCTTGGCCGCTTCCAGACTGTGTATCTGCAGACCGGAATCCTTCCGTGCATACAGTGTGTAGTCAAAATCCGCAATCGGCCCGACCCATTTGAAGAGCGGTTCGCGCGTATCCGTACGGCCGGTGGAATACAGGGTCACCCGGGGGCCGGCCAGGGCGAGCCGGTATCCCTCACTCCAGGGAAGGATCTCGATGGCCGCCTGCTGGTTCAGCCGGGCAAGGATTTCGTTCAC
>JAJRCO010000234.1 GCA_028678905.1 Methanomicrobiales archaeon | reverse complement strand
CGGAATATTTACCGAGATGGCGCCCCCCTCTTGAGGGATAGATTGAGATAAAACCTCAATGTTCGAACCTAATAATATTTTAGAACTTTTAGTTATCTCTGAAGTTGGTGGGGATTTACTTTGCTGTGTAATACAGCCCGAAAACACGATTAAGAGGATTAGTAATCCGTATACTAATATTACATTCCTTGATTTCATTATGTGCTTCTTTGCTTGGACCTTTTATTAGTATTTCTTTTAAGTAAAATCTTTGAGGTTAAAATCTATTTCTGGAAAAATTGACTTTTTTATAGCCTTTTTTTACAGAACAGATAAACCATCCCACCGAGGCCTACCCCACCAACCAAAGTTATTACCGATAAGGGTGTGCTTGTTTGCCTAGGAACTTGATTTTGATTTGATGGAGATTGTGTTGTTACCTGTTGGCCAGAGGGTTGAGTCGATGAACAATAAGGCAGGCTTATCCTCGACTCTATTTTAGTAATCTCGTCTTCCAATAATTTTTTATCCAAGTCACTGGGATTCAGAGTTAACGCCTTTCTATACGCCTCAACAGCCTTTTCAAATTGACAATTCCAATAGTAAACGTGCCCTATTGCAGCCCACAATCTGTAAGAATTCGGATTTATGGAAATTGCTTTTTCCAATACAGGGATAGCCTCACTGTTTCGTTGTAGTTGGACTAATGCGTTGGCCTTGCTCCCTAATATATTGACATTAGTAGGATCTAGAGCAATTGCCTTGTCTAATACAGGTATTGCATCGTCCCTTCGTTGTTGACTAAGAGCCCACCCTTTGTAATGCCATGCATCAGCATAATTGGGATCGATTGTTATGGCTTTATCAAAAAATGTCATAGCATCTTCGTACTTCCCCTTTTCTACTGATATCTTTGCGGCCCCTGAAAGACAAATTCCCTTTCCAACTAATGCTCTGACATTATTGGGATCAATAGATAATGCCATATCGTATGGGGACATGTTATAAGAACCAAAAAATAACATTCGGTCCCCTTTTAATACCCAAGCCTGTACATCATTGGGATTTTCTGCCAATCTTCTATCTAATTCTTTACCAAACTTTTCCCAAGTAGTTTGAGATTTAGTTAAATTAAGGTCATAACCGGTCAACGCCCTAGCTTTTCCAAACAAAGCTTCAAGATTACCGGATTCGATTGCTATAGCTTTATCATAAGCATCTGCTGCTTCTGACAACCGATCTTGGTTATAAAGGGTCTTTCCTTGACTGATCCAATAGTCTGCATTTTGCGCTAGAGCAGGAGAGACGAATATAGCTAGTAGGATCGCTGTAAATATAATTTGGTCAAATTTTACAGTTTTTAACATGCACTGAGGGTTACAGGGTTATAATTTAATCTTTTTGTAACGGGTGGCTTTGACCGACTCTTCTGCTATAAGCCAATTCTAAAACTAATTCATTCATAATAAAGTTTTTCGACATTATGCCTCTCTTTAAGCTCAATAAAACATTGCCATATTTTTCAAACATGCGGATTCGGTGGATAAGAAATCCCCGTAACTCATCACGCCATTTCTATCTATTATGATATATCGTCTTTTACTGAGGATTGGTGGGTAGCTTACTTCCATCCTCCCCTCGGCGCTTCGTGTGATTGACCTACCATCTGTGCATTGTATCTTCAAGGAGCAATTTATCCCTCTCGTGATGTTACAGTTGGTAAGATTTACCGGGCATAGCTGTATGTGAAAGGAATCTTGAGAAAATGTGGTAGGAAACGGGGGTAGCTCTTCACATGATAACGGAATCCTGCTAACTTCGTCAACTACAATAGATTCACAGATACTTGTCTGCTGATGGAATCCCGGTGGAGGGGGCATTTTAGGAGAGCATGACCCTATGGAATACTTGACCACTCCGGACATCCTTACTGTATCCCAATACTTTGGGGCGGAATTTGTTCGAACCGTTATTCCTCCACTCGCATCTATCAATGTATACTCGCTTGATTGAATGAGGTACGATTCTCCATTTTTATCCACGATACTCGTCACATTCGACCGAATACCTATCACTTTTCCCGACAGCTCGACCGATTTCCCATCATAATTTCTGGGATTGGATGCAATATTACCTATCGATGGTTCTTGGAAAAAGCATCCTGCTATAAGGAGAATACAAATTATCGCTATTATAAGAAATGAGAGACGACCATATTTCATTAAATAGAGATCGAACGAGATCGTAATTAGTTGTTCGTGTTGAAGAGAAAGAATTTATATCAAAGAACCATGCCAACAAGTCTATTGCAATCAATATACTTAACTTCTCTAATTCTTATCGCAGTTTCTCCGTCACATGCCGGTTCATAGTGAATGGCTTGTTGCTCACTGCATTCTTTTTCAGGTAATACAAGGTCCCTTTCGAGAACCCCATCTTCTTCCTATTGATATAGAAGTCATCGCAACAAGAAATAACGCCTCTGCGGTACACTCCTACTCATGATCCTGGTAGACTGGCAGATACTGGACCGGATCAGGCGGGGACATATCCGGGTGGATCCCTTCGATCCTACCATGATCCAGCCCAATTCCCTGGATGTGCGGCTGGGAGACCATTTCGTATGGTATCAGGAAGGAGAAGAGGTGATCGATCCCTACGATAAGGAGAGCATCGGCGCGGGTATCAGCGAGATGCGGGCTCCCTCCCTGGTCATTCCTCCTGGCCTCTTTTTACTGGCAGAGACCCTGGAGACGATCGAGCTCCCGGATAACATCGTAGCCAGCATCGAAGGCAAGAGCAGCATCGCCCGGCTGGGGGTGGAGCTGCATCAGACCGGAGGATGGATCGACGCGGGATTCCGTGGCAGCATCACCTTGGAGATGTGCAACGTCAACCAGCGGGCGGTCCGCATCTACGCGGGCATGCCCATCGGTCAGCTGGTCTTTTACACCACCGAGCGTGCGGAGCGACCCTACGATAAAAAAGGTGACGCAAAGTACCTGGATCAGCGACAGGCGACCCTGTCCCGGTATCATGAAAATCCCCGTACTGTTTGATTTAATAATCCCAGAGAGCGTACATTGGTGAGTATTTATTAACGGAGCAACGATATGCGGCTTCTTCTGATCCATGCAGACCGTATCGAATACCAGGCCCGTAAACAGACTCCCTTCGCCGAATCGGGGATCCCCCTGGAGAATTCCCTGGAAGAGGGGCTGGTGGCCTTCAGTGCAGTGGAATCTATGGACGAAGACGATCCCCAGTCGGTGGCGGAAAGGGGAGCCCAGGAAATCGCAGAGACAGCAGAGAAACTGAAGGTTGACCGGATCATGCTCTATCCCTATGCACACCTGAGCAGCGACCTGGCCAGTCCGAAGGTCGCCGTGCAGGTACTCACCAGTATGGCGGAGAGACTGCAGGACGCAGGATACACCGTCCAGCGAGCGCCCTTCGGCTGGTACAAGGCATTCACGCTCTCCTGCAAAGGGCATCCGCTCTCAGAACTCTCCAAGACTATCGTCCCCGAGGAGGGAGCAAAGCGGGAAGGCAAGCGGGAGGTGACCCACGAATGGTTTGTCCTCACCCCCGGGGGGGAGAAGCATGAAGTCTCTGCATACATGGACGATTCCCCCTTCGGGAACCTGGTGAAGAAGGAACTCGGGGTCGCCCTTCCGGCCGGAGGAGAACCCATCCACGTGGAGTTGATGCGGGGAAAGGAGCTAGTCGATTATGAACCCCGCAGCGACGTAGGCCACCTGCGGTGGATGCCCCGGGGAAAACTGATCCGCGACCTCCTCGCCGATTATGTGCTATGTAACGTCCTCGCGTACGGAGGCCATCCGGTGGAGACTCCAGTAATGTATGACCTGGACGACCCCGCGATCTGTGAACACGCCGCGAAGTTTGGAGAACGCCAGTACCGGTTCAAGAGTGGTTCCCGGGATATGATGCTCCGGTTTGCCGCCTGTTTCGGGATGTTCTCTCTGATGCACGACATGCACATCTCCCCAAATGACCTCCCCCTGAAGATGTACGAACTCTCCACCTACTCCTTCCGGCACGAGCAGAAAGGCGAGGTGATCGGGCTCAAGCGGCTGCGGGCGTTCACCATGCCGGATATGCACACCCTGTGCAGCGATATGGACGAGGCGCTGCGCTGTTTTGAAGAGCAGCTAATCATGGGATGGCAGAGCGGGAAGGACCTGGAGACACACCTGGTGGGGGTGTTCCGCTGCACGGCCGACTTCTACGCCGAATATCACGACTGGGTGCAGAAGATGGTCACCCTCTCCGGGGTCCCTCTCCTCATCGAGATCCTTTCCGACCGGGTGCACTACTGGGTGGCCAAGGTCGACCTTGCTGCAATCGACGGCCAGGGGCGGCCCATCGAGAATCCCACCGTGCAGATCGATGTGGAGAGCGCGGTGCGGTTCGACATCTCCTACATAAAGGGCGACCAGAAGTTCCAGCCTCCCATCCTGCACTGCTCACCCACCGGCAGCATCGAACGGGTTATCTGTGCCCTACTGGAGGGAACCGCGAACCAGGCGGTACCCAGCCTTCCCTGCTGGCTCTCCCCCACCCAGGTGCGTGTCCTTCCGGTGGCCTCCCGACACGTTCCCACGGCGGAACAGGTCTGCCAGCGCCTTAATACGACGGGCATCCGGGCCGATGTGGATGACCGGGATGAGAGCATGAACAAAAAGATCCGGCAGGCGGGCATGGACTGGGTTCCTTTCGTTGCGGTGATCGGAGATCGCGAGATGGAGGAGAATTTCCTCACCGTCACTATTCGCAAACGCTCCGAAGCCAGGAAACCCTATAAGGAGGAAATGCGGGAGGACCGGCTGGTCACCCTGGTCAAAGAAGAAACGGCCGGTAAACCCTTCCGGCCCCTCTATACCGCGATGCGCCTCTCCCGTAAAGTGCACTATATCTGAATTCGGGTCGCAGGGATCGCTCTTCCCTGCCCAGATCCTTCTTCTGGTTAACAAAGACCTATAGTCTCAGAACCTGCAGATGGTTGCGGAAAAAAAGTGGATGTCCTGCTCTCCCGGGTTGTTCCGGTCTCTCCTAGTACATCGACTAAGAAGAGCTATTAAGACCTCTGTTTCGTATACCTCAGGGGAGGGTTCAACACCATGCCACGGTGGACCGAACATTCGGTGAATACTGCGCTTCAACGGTGCAAACAGCGGAATTCCGAAGGAATTACCTGTATCGTGCATCTTCTTGACGAATATACCCGAGATCAGAGGGTCGCAGAAGACTTGGCCGGTCAGTACTCTACGCTGATCGGGACCCTCAGCAGTGAGCGTATCGAGGGGGGGATATCCATCAAGCTGACCTCCCTGGGCTCTCTGGTAGATCGGGAATTGGCTGAAAAGCTGGCTCTGGATCTTGCCCGCGAGGCCCACTTGCACCGGGTGGGATTCGAGATCGACATGGAAGGAAAGGGGCACGTAGAGTACACCCTGGAGACAGCGCGGTCCGTCAGGAAACAGGGCTCACCGGTGGTGCTGGCCCTGCAGGCCTACCTGGATCGGTCCCGGGATGACCTCCTCCGTATCCAGGAGGCCGGAATCATACCCCGCCTGGTCAAGGGAGCCTATCAAGGGGACGTTTCGGAATTCGAAACCATCGAAAACCGGTTCAGGGATCTCGCCGAAGTGCTGTTGGAGACGCAGAACCCGTTTCACGTGGGAACCCATGATCCCTTCCTACTCTCCTGGCTGCGGCAGAGGCTGGGGGAAAACCACCGGAATCTGGTGAGATTCGGGTTTTTGATGGGCCTTTCGGATGTCACCAAGCAGTCCATGGCCAGCGACAGGTGGGAGGTATCCGAATACATCCCCATCGGCGAGGAGGGTAGCGCCTACATCGCCCGGCGAGAGCGATATCTCAACGAACTGCGGAATCTGGGCCGGGATCCGGCCCCATGACCTCCTGGAGGCATGCTATCCCCCGGAACAGGATCCTCCGACCGTGGGGGGTGACCCGGTATCTCCATCTTTCCTCCGTGTCCTGAGAATCGAACCAGGTGCTGAGGCCCTCCGAGTTCTGGTGATCTCCATGAAATCCTAACAAT
>JAJRCO010000369.1 GCA_028678905.1 Methanomicrobiales archaeon | reverse complement strand
CCAGAACCCCCGGAAAACGCATCAAATATATCGCCTAACCCAAAGTCCCGGAAAAGATCATCGTAACTGGGAGTTTTATAGTCGCCGAAGTCACTGGGTTTGAACGCTGCATGTCCTACCTGATCGTACTCGGCCTTTTTCTGCGGGTCGCTCAGCACGTGGTAGGCTTCATTGATTTCCTTGAATTTTTCCTCTGCCTCTTTGCTCCCTTTGTTGAGATCCGGGTGATATTTTCTTGCCAGTTGCCGGAACGCTTTTTTCAGATCATCCTGCGACGCCTCTTTTTTCACGCCCAGTATTTCATAATAATCTCTTTGTGCCATTGGCGTATGAAAAATGGTTATTTCTCGTCATCAACCTTGAAGTCAGCATCCACGACATTGTCATCGCTACTTTTTTCTTTTTGTGTCTGTTCACCACCAGATGTTTCCCAGTTTGCCGAACCCGCCTGTGATCCCGCTTTTTCCTGGGCCTGCCGCTTGGCAGCTTACTGGTATATGGCGGAACCTACCTCGCCCAGCACTTTCTGGAGTTTTTCTGTTTCTAATTTGATTGTGGCGATATCCTTTCCTTCCAAGGCAGCCTTCAGCACCGTTATCGCCACATTGACCTTGTCAGCCAGTTCGGTGCTCAGTTTGCCGGCGAGATCTGATTTGGTTTTTTCCGCAGTATAAATCAGGGAATCGGCGATGTTACGGGCATCGACCTCTTCCTTTCTTGCGCGGTCCTGTTCTTCATACTGTTTTGCTTCATTGACCATCTTCTTGACGTCACTCTCTGCAAGTTTTGTCGAGGCGGTAATCGTCATCTTCTGCTCTTTGCCGGTCCCAAGATCCTTTGCTGATACATTGAGGATGCCCGATGCATCGATATCGAACGTCACCTCGATCTGGGGAACGCCCCGGGGTGCGGGGGGAATGCCGACTAGGTTGAACTGCCCGAGGCTCACGTTGTCGCCTGCCATTGGCCGTTCCCCCTGAAGGATATGAACGGTGACGGAAGTCTGGAAGTCCCCTGCGGTAGTGAATGTCTGGCTTTTTTTCGTGGGAATCGTTGTATTTCTGTCAATAAGCGTGGTCTTCACGCCACCGAGGGTTTCGATACCAAGGGTCAGGGGCGTCACGTCAAGGAGTACCATGTCCGTGATCTCACCGCCAAGGATCGCACCCTGGATCGCCGCCCCCATGGCAACAGATTCCATTGGGTCAATCCCCCGCACCACCTTCTCCCCGACATGATCCTCGATAAATTTCTGAACTACAGGCATCCTCGTGGGACCACCAACAAGGATCACCTTCTGGATATCGTTTTTCGTCAGGTTGGCATCTTTTAACGCCTGTTCGAACGGCTGGATGCAGCGTTTGATAATTGGATCAACCAGCTGCTCGAGTTTTGCCCGGCCCAGCTTCATGGAGAGGTGTTTTGGTCCTGTCTGGGTGGCAGAAACATAAGGGATGTTTATCTCGGTTTCAAGTACGGTTGAAAGTTCGATCTTTGCCTTTTCAGCCGCTTCTTTTACCCGGTTGATTGCCATTTTGTCGTTTCTGAGATCGATTCCCTCAAGTTTTTTGAACTCGGTGGCAATCCATTCGAACACCGCGTTGTCCATATCGGTACCACCCAGCTGGGTGTCACCGGAGGTTGCCAGTACTGTAAACGTTCCGCCTCCGAATTCCATTATGGTCACATCAAGAGTACCGCCACCAAGGTCAAAGACAAGAATTTTATATTCCCCACCGCGGTCAAGACCATATGCCATCGAAGCGGCAGTTGGCTCATTTACTAGCCTCACCACATTGAGTCCGGCGATCTTCCCGGCGTCTTTTGTTGCCGTCCTCTGGTTGTCATTGAAATAGGCAGGAACGGTGATCACGGCCTTTTTTACTGGTTCTCCCAAGAATGCATCGGCATCCCGCTTTATCTTCTGCAAGAGAAATGCAGAGATCTGCTGGGGGGTGTATTCTTTACCATAAATCTTGTAAATATGGTCTGTACCCATCTTTCGCTTTGCTGCCGTTACCGTACCTTCGGGGTTGCTCACTGCCTGTCTTCGTGCCGGTTCTCCGACCAGGAGCTGACCGTCAGCTGTGAATGCGACATACGAGGGGAACATCTTTCCGGCTACGGTTGCGCCTTCTGCTGAGGGGATGATAGTCGGCTTCCCGCCAAGCATCACTGCAGCCTCGCTGTTGGATGTCCCAAGATCAATTCCGATAATTTTCTCTTTACCCATTGTTCTTACCCTCTTTTCCTGAGTCTTTTTTCTGCAATTATAACTTTTGATGGCCGGATTACCTTCGATTTCAACCGGTATCCTTTCCCGATTTCCTCAACAATGGTGTCAGGCTCTTCATCGCATTGCTCCTTGCATAGTACCTCGTGGAAATTCGGGTCGAATTTTCTCCCTACGCCCTCTATGGGTTGCAACCCATAATCGGCCAAGATTTTTACCATTTTATTATAGATCATACAAATCCCTTCCTTATTTTTTTCCTTTTCAAGGGATGGCAAAGCCCGTTCAAAATCATCAAGGATGATGAGGAGGTCTTTAATCAGGTTCTCATTTGCCAAGGTGATAATTAACTCTTTTTCTTTTTCAGACCATTTTCGATAGTTATCAAATTCTGCCTGGAGATATTTTAGTTCGTTTAGATGTTCTTCTGCTGAATGAGTCTGTTTCACGAGTTCTGTTTTCAGCTGTTCAACCTGCTCCGTCAGCTGCTGTGTGGTAAACTCGATCGCATCCCCAGTCATTGGAATGGTTCTATAATACTTGGAGTATTTTTACTTTTTCTGGTCCAGCTGGCGCATCTTCGCTCGGTCTCGGCATTGAGATCAATATATTCTTCGGTAACATCTTGAGCGTTCAGCGATTCAGAGAGGACCTTTGTCCGGCTGCGAACTTCCGCGAGCATGACATCATACTGCCCGGCAGGAAAGTATCCGAAGACGAATCCTCAGCGGGCCACGCTCCATGTCCTGAAGAGACTCTACAAATACCTTACAGAAAATAAGAAGATTCGGAAATTGTGTCTGTAGCCCAACAAGGAAAAGAAGGGGATAGCAAGGACAAATGAGAGAAGAGCTGCGGATATCTGGATGATAATGAGGGAACTATTCTTAATGAATCGAGATGACGAATTAAGGGTTTAAATAAGAGAGAGTGGATAAAATTATTTGTTTCAATTTTAAATCAAAAGGGCTACACACCCCAATCTGCTCTTACATATTCCACGGTATACCCGGGATAGGAAAAGGAGCATATTTTGAAATATTGCATTTCGGTCATCATATTTTTCACTATATATATGGCACTCAATAGTAGATATATGTTTGTATATGTTATATAAATGTAAACAAATGATTATATGTGATAAAAAACACATAATCCTATTTAATATAGTGGACATTAATTCAGAAGGCAGAGGGATTTTTTGGAAAGGAGAGAAATGAGGTCTCTGATGGCTTTTTCATTTTTCCAGAGATCGATCATGTCCACAAAATACATGCACTCAATAATCCACCTTCCTCACCCCACGACCTTATTATCGCCTCCCATCCTCTCACAAGCCAGATATGGCCCTCTTCAGATTAGCTAAAGTGCCTTGACTGCTATCCTGGTCGTATGAGGCATCCAAGAAAGGGCTGT
>JAJRCO010000340.1 GCA_028678905.1 Methanomicrobiales archaeon | reverse complement strand
GGCTTCTGCAGCCCTCCACCGCGTGTTCAGATCTCCTTCGTGGAGAAGCTGAATAATAATCGTAATATTGTCCCCTTCTGCCGGGGGTGATGCTACGTCCGCTTCGTTATCCGCCATGCCGCTCACTCATTCATGGGGCTTATACCGGATGAAACAATAAGGTTTCCTTTTTTCAGACCGGTATCGGTCTCTTCTCCAGGATCTCAAGACTCAGGTCGAGTGTGGTCACGGAATGAGTGAGGCTGCCCAGGCTGATGACATCGATGGCCAGAGACGCATAGGCATCGATATTGTCTTCGGTGATTCCTCCAGATACTTCGATGATCAACCCTTTCCTAAGCCCCTTTCTGTTCAGGAGATCGAGTGTCTCGGAGACCCGTTCCACGCTCAGGTTGTCCAGCATGATGATCGGGACTCCCATGCGTGCCGCCTCCTCTGCCATGGACGGCGTGGTTACTTCGACTTCAATCAGGCGATAGGGGCTCTGCGCCTGGGCACGGGTGATCGCTTCCTGGAGAGGGACAAGCGACAGGTGGTTATCCTTAATCAGGATCATGTCGGAGAGCGAATACCGGTGAGAATCCCCTCCTCCGATCACGACCGCTTTTTTATCCAGCAACCGTAGTCCCGGCGCGGTTTTACGGGTGGATGCGACCCGGCATCGAGGATTGATCGCGTGAACCCGGTCGACAAGCTGTCGAGTCCGGGTGGCGATGCCGCTCATCCTACCCAAGATGTTGAGGACGGTACGCTCGGCAAGAAGTATCTTTTCGGCTGGACCGTGGATCTCCTGGATCCGGGTTTCCTTTCTTACCAAAGAACCATCAGCGACCAAGCTCTGCACGGACAGGCTAAGAGATGAGAGCAGCGCTTCAGCCTCTTCCATGCCGGCGATGACGCCTTCCTTGCGGGCAAAGATGGCTGCGGTGCACCAGATTCCCGGCACGATTGCTTCTGAGGTGCTATCGCCGAACGGGGCGTCCTCTTCCAGAAACCTGTGTAGCAACTCAAGGGGTACATTCATGGGTCAATCTCTCCTATCCTTTCGCCGGACCGCTCCTGCGCACAGGAGAAAGACCTCAGACCCAGATACCGCCACTGATCGATCATGTTCCGATCACAAGGGGACTTTCCATATTCTTTAACAGAGCAAGGATGGAGAGCGCGGCAAGATAACTGGTGGCCGGGTTGTCCGGGCTCGGCACATTGGACACCTTGATGGTGATCTCTCCAAAACGTCCCCGGGCGTATACCTCATGGATGTTCCGGTCGGTCGCCGGATCCACCCAAATCTCGACATCCGCATCGCGTCCCGCGGCGAGACTTAGAGCGACCGCGACATTGATATTGCGGGGGAACTCCCGGATGCAATCGTGAGCTTTGCCCTGAAAGATCAGCTTTCTCTCCTTTATTTTCAGGTTTAGGGAAGCGGGATTCTTGGTGGTCCGCAGGATCAGGGTGTCCATGCCTACGATCTGGCCTACCTTCAGGCTGTCCAGACCGGCGATCGCCCCGCTCGGCACATAGATCCTCCTTTTCTGTGCCCGGGCGGTCTCGATGAGCTGCCTGCGAAAGTCGGGGTCTGCGAGCGCTCCTGCACTGAGCACCACCAGATCTTTTCCGCAACGGAGCACTTCCTCGGCATATTCCTGAACCGCTTCCACCGACGCAGCCTCGACCACCAGGTTATAATCTTCCCGGATAAAGGACGAGAATTCGGCGAAGGCCGGAGCTCCGGACTGCCTTGACAGCTCATGTGCTTTTTCGGGGATACGATCAAAAAGTGCCCGGATATCGATTCCTGCGTCGCTACCGGCAATGACCCGCCCGATATTGCCGCATCCCAGGAGCCCAATCGAGACCATTGTGTATCTGTGAGAGGTGGTATGGATTAATAATTTTGTTCGCGTTCTCGTATCTGGCCGGAAAGATAAATGCCGGCCACTCAAAGTATCTGTACATGGAAGGGCCTTTCCCGGTCGACCACCTGGCAGAAGAAAATCTCCCGGACTTTGCGGGTAAAACGGTTTTTATCCGGTCATTTGGCTGCACCCTCAATCTTGCGGATAGCCTGAGGATCGAAGCGGTGATCCGACAAAAAGGAGGTATTATCACCGGGGAGGCAGATGCGGCAGAGGCGGTCGTGGTGAACACCTGT
The DNA here is from genome assembly GCA_028678905.1 of Methanomicrobiales archaeon. GTDB lineage: Archaea > Halobacteriota > Methanomicrobia > Methanomicrobiales > JACTUA01 > JAJRCM01. The sequence continues at coordinate 4,639 of JAJRCO010000340.1, read as the reverse complement.
ACGGTGGTGAATAGGACCGAACATGAAGTGCTGCGTTTCCTCCGTCAGCACGCGAATAAGGAGCTCTACGTTCTGGGCTGTATGGCCACCCTCCAGGAGAAGGTGATCCGATCGGTCTGTCATCCGGTTTTCCTCCCTTCCTCTCTCCTGGAAGCATCCACAACACTGGGGGTACGGCTGAATGGTGTGATTGGAGTAATACCCATTGCCAGGGGATGCCGAGGACGATGCACCTATTGTATGGCACGGAGGGCCCGTGGGACCCTCCACAGCGAGACTTGCGGTGACATCTGCAGGGCAGTCTCAGATCTCATGGCGCAAGGGGTGCGGGAGATCCAGTTGACCGCTCAGGACGTATCATCCTGGGGACTGGATCGCGGGCAGACCCTTCCGCATCTGCTTGAGAGAATAATAACGCTTCCCGGAAACTACCGGCTTCGCCTGGGAATGATGAACCCGACCACTCTGATCCCCCTTGTGAACCAACTACTCCCTCTGTTGGAGAGCGAGAAAATGTACGCGTTTGCACATCTTCCCCTGCAGAGCGGTTCAAACCTGGTTCTAAGAGCGATGGGGAGGGGATACACCACCCAGGAGTTTCTCGATGTTATCCGGCTGCTGCGAGACCACATTCCCGATATCTGGGTGGCGACCGATGTGATCGTAGGATTCCCCAAAGAAACAGAAGAGGATTTCCAAAAGACCGTTCACCTGATCGAAAGGGTCAGACCGAATAAGGTGAATATCACCCGCTATTCCGCCCGTCCTGGCACCCCGGCTGCGCTGCGCCCGGATATCCTGGAACGTACCAAAAAAGAGCGGTCAAGGAAAATGTCCCTCCTCGCAGAGCTCATCTGCAAAGAAAACAACCAATCCTGGATTGACAGAGTGGTGCAGATGGTAGTGGTGGAACGTATCAAGCCGGGATCGGTGGTGGGCCGGACATCCCACTATCGTTCGGTGGTTATGCGGGAGGACCTGCCATTGGGAACGGAAGGATATGCGCGGATTACCGGGGCGAAGATCCATTATTTCACGGGCTCGTGCATATCCAAATGATTCAGGTCTTTATCCGCCAGAACTCCCACCAGTGCTGCCGGGGAGGTGGGAGTGCGATAATCATGTGATCTGTCATTTTTGCACATTCACCCCGGAGCCACGAGATCTCATCAGATTGCAGCTTTATCACCTGATTTTTTCCTTCCATCTCATGCATGAGACGTTTTACCTCCTCTCTGAGGTGGTCCTGCTCCAGATATACATCAGACTGCGTTGAGGTCATGTGGTCGTGCAGTGGATCTTTATGAGACTGATCTAGTGATGCATCAGCTGCCATGTATCTTACTGTAGGGTCGCTTTCAGGATTACCTGAAAACAGATATGTCTCGATAGCCAGTGCCACCCATTTTGAACGTGAAATCCCTTTTTCAGAGGCAGAAACGTCAATTTTTTTCACCACATCCTCGGGGATGGTTGCGGTGATTTGTGCCATGTATTACTCATGTATGAGCCATGTATATCCACTTTATGGTTTGACCCAGACGATGGTTATGGTAAATATCAGGTTGATTCACCTTGTTGAATCCATGTATTATATACGTGTTCTATGAATTGGAATCCATGGGCCATTGTCTACGGATTAACATTGTTGTTATAGTACAAACAAAGAATTTCGCCACTTCCTTTTTTGAAAAGGAGAACGTGATTTACCTGAGGGTAGGGTGACGAATATTATTTCTACACTTTCTTAACAGATCAACCAATATTTTTTCCATGTTGTTACTTACAAAAAATAACTTGGTCGAAATTCTAAGGAACATTCCCACCAAAGATACTCGACTGCCAGCCCAGTGATCGCTTCATAGAGAACGCCAGAGGGGGAAGATATTCTTGATTCACAAACAAAATCCTTGAGGGCACTACAAGTCCGTTACGTTGCTGATAATAAGGTAACAATGGCAGGATAATCTGTTGTCTACACAAGGTTGATCTGCCATATGTTCTCCGAACCGTACTCTATACATGATGTATACTACTGCATGTGCCTGTATCGATCACCCATGATCACAGTATGGATCACTTTAATCTCCAGTATAGATCATGTGACACATGTTGATCATGTAGATTTCATGTAAAATCATTGATGATGCAGTATCCTGTGCAGTAGATCGGGAACTTCAGGGATCAATGAAAGAACTCATATGGAAAGGGAACGGATTTAACCATGTGACTGATGAAGACGACCTGATCGAGAAGGGCTACACATTACTGATGGACCGCATCAAGAAGGCACAGGAAGAGGAAGAGAAATTATCAGAAAAAGTGAAGAATCAAAAAGCAGTCCTCCTGTCCCGAATGGCGAAAGAAACAATATCAGTTGTTTCTCAGATCGGACTATCCCTTTTGCGGAGAGGAAAACAGGATACCAAAGGAGAGATCTACGACCCGGAGTATTACCGGGAAAAAATGATTGTGCTGGGCAAAACCAATCCCGTCCCGTATCGTCCCGACAATCCCTCCATGCCGGTGGTCGATCAGTTCTGTGTTCTGTCCGAAAAAGGGAAATTCTATGAACTCATGTACAGCACCGACGGTTTTCTGACCGATTCCTATCTGAACCCGATTACACCTGAAGACGTGCTGCAGATCTACGGAGAAGAGCCACTCCTGATGCTCTACCACGCGATGAAGGACTACCTGAAAGACCGGGAAGATCTGATTCAGGCATTGCAAAGAGTTCTCGATTTCATTCTGTCACCAAAGGTGTCTCAGAAATAGGATGAACTCACCGCAGATGATGGTTAAAAATATCAGTGGATGAGATTTTTTTTTATTTGTATATCTAAAATAAGAGAGATTTTTACGATTACACTGGTATTAAAACCGAATGTCTATTTCTTCCACCCAAACATCGGAAACACCGGTTTGAGTGGGTCTTCCTCTTCCGTCTTCTCCCCGATAGAGGAGAGGCGAAAAGTACGGGAAGCCATGTGCCCTTGTTGATTTTTATAAGTGAGAAGTACCTTTACACTCTCGATCATGTTGGGAAGAGCGAATATATGGGTGGCATCAGCTTCCAGATTGGGCAGATCGAACTCCAGATTCTGGGGGACGAGGGTGACATGGATATCCTGTGCGGTTTCGTTCCCTCGGTTTCGCAGAATGATTCCCCGTGCGTCCTCTGGCAGGCTAGCGATAACATCCGGGAAATGAGTCGTCTCCCCCATAATGCGGAATGACATGAACAATACGCCTAAAATGATGACTGCCATCGCCCCATAGAAAACATCGAGGAAGAACAACCCGACTGTTATCACCGCCGCAATGGCCAGAACTATATTCCGAATAAAATTCTGCTGTGCCACGGGTTCACCAAAGAATGGAATGGGCCCGGTGAGATTCGGACTCACGACCTCCCGGTTATCAGCCGGGCGCACCACCTGGCTATGCTACGGGCCCTCATTATACCCTATATCGTTCTCCACACGAGGTATTATACATTATCAATAAAGAGCACCATTATTGTGGTAGGATCAACTACCATGACGAAGCGGTACCTTCTGGGAAATGAGGCGATCGCACACGCGTGCCTCGAAGCCGGGGTGGATTTTGTTAGCGGATACCCGGGAACCCCTTCATCGGAGGTAATCGAGACCCTTCTCGCATTTGAACATCCGTTCCATATCGAATGGTCGGTCAATGAAAAAGTCGCACTGGAGAATGCACTGGGTGCCTCCTGGAGCGGAGTACGAAGCCTGGCCACCATGAAGCACGTGGGGCTGAATGTGGCCGCTGATCCCCTGATGACCAGCGCCTATACGGGGGTCAAAGGCGGGTGTGTGATTCTGGTAGCGGACGATCCGTTTGCCCACAGCTCCCAGAACGAACAGGACAGCCGCTGTTACGCAAAATTCGCCAAACTCCCCTGCCTGGATCCGTCCACCGTCCAGGAAGCACATGACATGATAGGGGAGGCGTTCGTTATCTCGGAGGAACTGGAACTGCCCTGCCTGTTTCGGCCCACTACCCGGATCTGCCACCAGAAAAGCGACGTAAAACTCGGAGAGATCCAGAAAATCCATCGAACTGGAAATTTCCAGAAAAATCCCCGTCAGTACGTAACTATACCGGCACACGCCCGGGTTCTGCACCATATCCTGAACGAAAAGCAGCCAAGAGTACGAAAGGCTCTTCTCGACCGTTCCCTAAACCATGCAAACGTGCGGGGAGATCAGGCAGTGATCGCCAGCGGCATCGGAGCCGCCTACGCAAAAGAGATCCTTCCCCCGCATACCTCCCTGCTCACAGTAGGCGCCTATCCCATCGACGAGGCCTGGCTGGAAGATTTTGTCCGCCGTCATACCAGGATTCTCGTGGTGGAGGAACTGGATCCTCTGCTGGAAGAGACCGTGCGCCAGGTGGCGGGTACCATCCCGGTGCACGGAAAGATAGACGGCCTTCTTCCTTCCGAAGGCGAACTCTCCATTCCCTTGGTTTCATCGGCGCTCCACAAGGCGGGATTTATTCCGTCTGATAAGGTGGTGGTCACTCCTTCGCCTCTCCCCGACGTCCCGCCACGGCCCCCGATCATGTGTGCCGGCTGTATGCATCGGTCTACCTTTTACGCGATGAAGAAGGT
>JAJRCO010000317.1 GCA_028678905.1 Methanomicrobiales archaeon | reverse complement strand
TAACCACGCTCAGTATTGTCCTGATCGTCTCCAGTCTGGCATACTACCTGATCCTGGGCAGCTTCGTAAGTCTGGAGGAGGATCAGAGCCGGAATGACATGACTGTTATTCTCAATACCCTCACCGAACAGGGACAGACACTCAACAGCTCGGTCAAACTGCTGGGAGCAAACGATGACACCTACGAGTTTCTTTCCGATAACTCCTCGCTTTTTACGAATACCACGATCGGAAACAAAAAGTTTGATGAGCTCCAGCTGAACTTTTTACTCATTTACAACAAGACCGGGGATCTCTATTACAGCAAGGGATACGACCTGGTCACCACCCAGGAGACCGCAGTCCCCCCGGCGATATCCCAGTTTTTTTCTGAAAAAGAAATGTTTATCTCCCCGTCCTCTCTGGATTCTACCAATGGTATTGTCCGCATGGAAGATATCCCGATCTTAATGGCCGCCTCACCGATCACCACCAAAGACGGCTCGGGTCTGAGTCGGGGGACCCTGGTCATCGGCCGGTACATGGATGCACTGTATGTTCAAAAGTTAAGTGACCTCACGAGTCGGCCGCTTGTGGTCGGATTTGTGGGGGATACGGAGATGACCGAGGATATGCGGGATGCGGAGTATGCTATCAGGACGACCTCCTCCTCCCTGGTCTACGTCCATCCGGTAACCTCCACGCTCATCGCCTCTTATGCGCAGGTCAATGACGTGACCGGAGATCCCAGCCTTATCTTAAAAACAGAACGATCCCGGGAGATATTTACGAAGGGGCTCGCTGCCGTAGAATTTTTTATGATCATCCTGGTCACCATCAGCGCGATCTTTGTATTTTTCGGGCTGCGGCTGATCAACAATGCCTTTATCCAGATCGACAAAAATATCGAGCAGTTTGCCATTCTCGGGGATCATATCCGGAATCCCCTCACCGTGATCGTGGGCCTGGCGGACCTGTATGAGACCAAAATATCCAGAAAGATTATTGAACAGGCAAAGATCATCGATGAGATCGTCAATCAGCTGGATATGGGATGGATCGAATCGGAAAAGATCAAAGAGTTTTTGCGCAAATACTCAAAGAGGTAATCCCAGGCATCTGGGGATTGCGCTGCTAAGACACGATTGATGGGGGCATCATGGGATGAAGTATCTTATCACTGGGGGAGCGGGGTTTATTGGCTCGCATCTGGTAGAAGCGCTGGCACAGACCCACGAGGTGGTTATCCTGGACGATCTCTCCAGCGGGAAGACGGAAAATATCCGCGCTCTGGAGGGTTCCAACCGGGCAACCTTTGTGCGAGGAAGCATCAGGGATCTCCCTCTGCTCAACGAGATCCTGAAGGGGGTCGATGGGGTATTTCATCAAGCGGCGGTGACCTCGGTTCCCCGCTCGGTCGCCGATCCGGCCAGGACAAATGAAACGAACATCGGGGGCACCCTCAACATCCTGATCGCAGCCCGTGATGGAGGAGTTAGAAAGGTCGTTTTTGCATCCTCCTCCTCAGTCTACGGAGATACACCCACCCTGCCTAAAAGAGAGGACATGATCCCCCATCCCCAGTCCCCCTACGCGGTCTCCAAGATCACCGGGGAGTATTACTGCCAGGTGTTCTCCCGATTGTACGGTCTCCCGACGGTGTGCCTGCGCTACTTCAACGTGTTTGGGCCCCGTCAGGACCCCCAGTCCGATTATGCGGCGGTCATTCCCAAATTCATTACCCGCATGCTCCAGGGGGCGCCCCCGATCATCTACGGAGACGGCCTCCAGACCCGGGATTTCACCTATGTCCGGGACGTGGTTCAGGCCAACATGCAGGCGATGAATGGCGACGCGGTGGGGATCTATAACATCGCCTGTGGTGCCCGGATCAACCTGCTGGACCTAGCCTCGATCATCAGGGAGGAGGTCAGGTCTTCGGTCACGCCGGTATTTCAGCCGTCCCGACCAGGGGATGTGCGGGATTCCCTGGCCGACATCTCTGCGGCGCAGGAGGCGCTGGGGTACCGGCCCCGCTTCACCCTGCAGAGCGGTCTGCGGGAGACGATCGCCTGGTACCGGAAACAGAAAGGAGAATAACGAATCTGAAATAAGAGTATCCAGCCCGGTTGATCGGCCGGGTTCATCAGAATTGTTTTGGAAATACCACTGTCATTCCTAGATACCGAGGATCTTCGCCGCGTAGCGGACCAGCGGAGACAGGGGAGCATCGATGCTGTGGATCGCTTCTTCCCTCGACATCTGCCCGTTGCGGACCAGGGTGACGAGATCGAAGGCATAGGGATGAATACCATACTTCCCGCAGATGGTTATCGATCGCAAACGCATTCAGCAGACAGTTGGTTGAATTACGATCCCCGAGGTTCGGACTTTTCCAGCCATGATCCAGACGCTCCTGTTCGACCCTCGTCTTTTCGTTCCCCCGGAAAGGGGGAGGATGTACCATAGTCAGGGTATCGCCCGAAGCCATACCCTGCACAAGATCGACATCGATCGGCAGGGCATCGCTGTCGGTCATCCCCATCTTCTCTAGATCCTTCTGCTAACATGCTCCGGAACCATCGGGTGGAGGAGGGATCGATTCCAGACTTGGACGCACCCCCTCCACCAAAGATGGGGGAATCGGGCGCAACGGTGGTATTCGGTGGTATTATTCGGGATGACTGTGGTGGTAGGGACTCGGGTGGTGACGGGTGCGGTGATGACCGGGAAGGCTTCCGGTGCGGAGAAAAAGTAGATTTGCCCTTCGGATGTTCCCGCCGCGATTGCAGTGCCATGGTCCGAAATGGCCACGCTGGAGACATCACCGGGGACTTGGTAGTTGATCAGGAGTCTGCCTCGCCCGTCCAACAGGTTGATGCGACCATCCGCGCATCCTACCACAACATAGTCTCCGGCGGGAGTCATTGCCAGCGCCATCACCGGACCACGGGAGCAGCAGGATACAGACGAGGAGGATTCTAGTGTGAGTGGCATGAATGAACATCGAATGGTGATTCACTTGCGGATGGTGAACTCATGTACGCGCTTTCCTCGTCTTGCTAGTATTTATAACATCCGATGGCCCGGAAATGGGAGAAAATTTCAATGTGATGCCGGCCCCGGTGAAGGGAGTATCTCCTGGGCCCTCCTAGGGATTACTGCCGGTCTGCTACTATGGTCTGAAGGTGTTGTCATTTCGCTCCAGCGTTTCCCCCTTCCTGTGCAAGCAAAAGGAAGAGCAGATATATTCAGCATTTCCAGTGGGAAGAAAGGAACGTTCTCCACATGAACGCACCTGTTCAGCTCCGTCGTGAACTCGGCCTCATGGAGGTGACCCTCTCAGGGGTAGGGATCATCCTCGGTGCCGGGATCTATGTCCTGATCGGTGAAGCCGCGGCATTAGCCGGCAACGCGGTATGGCTCTCCTTCGTCTTTGCCGCCCTTATCGCCGTCTTCACCGGCCTCTCCTATGCCGAACTGTCCTCTATGTTTCCCACCGCGGGGGCAGAGTACGACTACACTGCCCGGGCCTTCCATCACCGACTTGCCTTCATTATCGGAATCATGGTCATCCTCTCCGGCGTGATCGGAGCCTCCACCGTAGCACTAGGGTTTGCTGGGTACTTCTCCGCTTTCACTCACCTCCCCATCCTGCCGGTTGCCGTGGGGATCCTCCTGCTCCTTGCCGTTCTCACCGCCCGGGGCATCCGCGAGTCCACAACGGTGGCGATCCTGTTTACCCTGGTGGAGGCGGGGGGGCTCCTCGGGATCATCGCCATAGGCCTTCCCCATCTCGGCTCGGTCGATTACCTGGAGATGCCCTCCGGCCTCCCTGGAGTGTTTGCCGGGGCAGCCCTGATCTTCTTCGCCTACCAGGGCTTTGAGGAGATGGTGAAGTTCTCCGAGGAAACACGGGAGCCGGAGAAGACCATCCCCCGCGGGCTGATCCTCGCCCTGATCATCACCATCGTCCTCTACCTCCTAGTGGCGGTGGCCGCGGTGAGCGCGGTGGGGTACCAGCACCTGGC
>JAJRCO010000287.1 GCA_028678905.1 Methanomicrobiales archaeon | reverse complement strand
TGCAACGATTTCTAGAATATTTAGAAACAGCCGGGATACAGCCTGTTTATTAGATATGGCAGAGTCATTTCAAAGGGAAAAACAATAACAGGATTTACAGGATATCGAGGATAGTAAATATTTTCCGGATAATTAATACTGCAACTCAATTTAATAGACCATACCTATATTTATCATCCTTCAAATCCTGTCGATCCTGTCAGATTTTTCCAAGGCATCGATCCTGCCGCCGTGATAAACCAGATGGTAAACCTGCTGGTCGCGGAAATAAATGACTTCTTCGCCGGTAAAATCATCCAACACACCGTGACTTTTATCGACGTAGCTGAACGGTCCCGCTCGAAAATATTCCGGGCCGCGATAAGGTCGATCGGGGCGCGCCATGTATAGGGCTTGTTGTAGAAAGGTGTATACCTGAGAAGCAGGGACCATTTCTTCAATCGCTTTGCCAAAATAGTTCATACCCCAAATCAAGCGACCTGCCTCCCAAACCAGCTGCTCGCCAATAAAGGGGTTAAAGCCAAAAGATCGATCGCGGTAGTGGAACCGATCCCCGGTATATATCGTCTCCTTTGTGCCATCGTCCAGGAAAGTTACCCCACTTTCCTCTTTGCTGGCGTAGATGTTTTGCTTTGCCTGAATTAAAAATTGACTCAGCTCCATTCAAATTTCCTTACGTTTCATCTTCGAACCTATTCCAAATTATTGGGCATTTTTTGATAAAGATATCTCTATAATTTTTGGCTGGTCTCATAGTTATTCTGGTGTTTTTACGACAAGGGTAGAACAGTGGGCATAATGAACCAGTTTGCGCGAAACACTGCCCAGCAACCAGCCGCGCATCTGGCTGAGCCCGCGCGAACCGGAAACAATCAGATCAACCTCATGCAGCCGGGCATAATCGATGATCTCCGAGGCCGCGTCCCCGCGCAGCAAAACTGTACCGCACTGCTTACCGCAGGATTCTAGCAAATGCTTCATCTTGCCAAGCAATTCCTTCCCCTCAAGTTCTTCTTCTTCCTCCTGACGCGCCGTCATCCCCATTTCTATTAATTGTGGAGGAGGTAAAAACGCTTCTGTGCTGGGATTGTAAAGAGGAATCGGGTAACCTGGCAGGTAAACAGGTGGGAGAACGTGGGCAACAGTGATCTTTGTTCCTGACGGCATGGGAAAATTCCCCAGGAATTCAACCGCATTTATACTCGACTGCGAGCCATCCACAACCGACAGTATACGTCTCAAGCCAACATAAGGTGGTCTTACAATCAAGAGAGGACATGAAGCATATTCGACCAGTTGCTGGGCGACGCCGCCCAATAGGATGCCTAATGTCGCCCGCAGACCTTTGGCGCCCAGCACAATAAGGGCAGGTTTGTGCATTTCAATGTATTCGACCAGTTTTTCAGCCGGGTATCCAACCAACAACTCAGATTCAACACAAGCATTTTTTTCTTTTAACGCAGCCTGAGTTTTTTCCAGGAGGTCCATGCGGCTGGCATAATCTGATGCATTGCGGGGTATTAAAACCGTCACGACGGTGATGATACTGGCAGGTTTATCCGGCGTTTGTCCAGGCGATCGGCACACCGGTAAATCTTGCAGCAGTTTAACCGCCGCCCAGGAGTGTTCAGAGCCATCCACAGCCAGGGTAATCTTCATGGGGGATCCGTTCATCTCAATCTCCTCTCGAATTCTCTCCATAATGATAACCTGCCAGCGTAATGAAAGCTGAAATGCTCAACTGTTAATCTGCTATTATTCAGGATACAAGAAAACAGGTCTCAAAGCAAGGGGAAATTTTGATATTATGCTAGAATACGACCATGAAAATCCGCACCGTGTTCATGGGATCCCCCGAATTTGCCTTGCCCACCCTACGCATCCTGGCGGAGAGAATGCTTGTGGTTGGAGTGGTCACTCAGCCAGACCGTCCAGCAGGGCGTGGTCGAACCCTGACCCCGCCGCCGGTTAAAGTATGGGCGGAAGAGCAGGGACTGCCCTTCATCCAACCGCGCCGTTTGCGCGAGCCGGAGGCCATGCAGCAGCTCCTGGATTGGAAGCCGGATCTGGTGGTCGTGGCTGCTTTTGGACAAATTCTGCGCGCTGAGATCTTGGATTTACCAGCCTACGGTTGTGTGAATGTGCACGCTTCCTTGCTGCCGCGTTGGCGTGGAGCAGCACCTATCCATGCTGCGATCCTTTCTGGCGACACCCAAAGCGGGGTATCCATCATGCGCATGGATGCGGGCATCGATACCGGACCAATCTTGAGACAGAAAGCTGTTCCCATCCTGCCAGACGACACGACTGCCAGCCTGGGTGAACGCCTTGCGCAGCTCGGCGCACAGCTGCTAATTGAGACCCTGCGGGATTATCTGAACGGAAAAATCAAACCCGTGGCTCAGGAAGCGTTTTCAGATCAAATGCCAACCTACGCGCCCTTGTTAAAAAAAGAAGATGGCTTGC
>JAJRCO010000293.1 GCA_028678905.1 Methanomicrobiales archaeon | reverse complement strand
TCCACCGCCGGCACCTGGTCCTGGGCTTCCACACTGAAGATCACGTCACTTCCCGTGAGACTCTTTCCGGTCACATTCTGGGCGACAAATACCGCGGTATTCGCAGCGTCCTGAAAGACGATTCCCATAAGGGGTTTCGTCTCCACCAGCACTCTCCCCTGACCCGGGCGTATTTCCACGGAGATGTTTAGCATGGTTCCCTGGGTGATGGTTCCCGTGGTATCCTGCAGAACGGCCGGTCCCTGCAGGACGGCAAAACCCTCCAGAAGGGATGATGATGTATTCAACTGGGTCTGGAGATCAAAGACCATCTGCCGATAGATATCCAGCTGGGAAGAGTATCCGCGGATGGTGATATTGTCCTGATTCACCCGTTCCGACAATTCTGCCACCTGTCTGGTGAGAGCATTCGTCTGGTCCAGCAGTGCCTGTTCGGATGGGTCCGCAACAGACTGGTGGAAGAAGGCGAGATAGACATTTCCCAGTAGGGATACCACTAGCAGCACTGCAAGAATTTTTACGATCGTGGATGTATTTCCTTCCGACATGTGTCATCTCCTCATTCTGCTCGCAATGCCTCGATGGGGTCAAGATTCGATGCTTTCCACGCAGGATACACCCCGGAAGCGACGCAAATCCCGATTCCCACCGCCATCGCAAAGGGCACATAAATCAGACTCTGGGGGGTAAAGAAATAACTCGTGGTACCGACCATCGCAAGGACGACCAGGTAGCCAAGAGTGAGGCTGGCGGCGGCGCCGATTCCCGCCCCTACCAGGCCAAGGATGCCTGCTTCGTAAAGAAACATCCGGCGCACTTCGCCCTTCTGAGTTCCGATACTGCGCAGGATCCCGATCTCGCGGATCCGTTCGGTCACCGACATCATCATCACATTGAAGATGGAGACTGCAGCCACGAGCAGGGAGATACCGGCGATCGACATGACAAAGCCGGTCAGGGTGGAAAGTGTTGAAGTGATGGACTCCATCATGCGGCTGCTGTCCTGGACGGTAATGACGTCTCCCTTCTTGTTCAACTCGTCCTTGAGATCCGTTATGGCCTGATCGGCATTATCGATATCGTCCAGAACAATGTTTACCTGAGTATATTCGCCCTCTCCCCCGTAGATGCCGGTATACAATTTCTGGCTCCCGATGATGGCGGAATCTGTGTTCATATCCATCGACATGCCCCTTTCCTCGAGTATACCACTTACCCGTACCGTAGTAGTTCCTTCATCGGGATTTCCGATGTCGATCCGGGTTCCCAGAGTCAGGCCGAACCGTTCAGCCAGCATCGGTCCTACCATCACCTGGTTCGTGCTCTTCGGAAAAGCCCCTTCCTGGAGGGTGAAGATTTCAGGTATTACCGCGGTATCGAGACCGTAGATAGTCGTACGCCCCCCTAGGCTTCCGACTTCGATCCGATCGGATTGTGAGTACACCGCATAGATGGTTCCATATTGGGCTGCGATACGCTGGATGTCCTTGAACTGCTTATCGGTAACCCAGTCCTGGTCATCGGATGATCCACTTCCGGAGAAGATGGCCTGGGCACCTCCTCCGCCGGTCGTAATCATTCTCATCCCTCCCCCGGTGTACTCCCGCACCACCAGGATATTCGCCATGTCAGAGAGTTGATCGGTGACCGAAAGGGTCATGTTCGCGCCCATCATGCCCATGGAAGCGATAGCAACCACTCCGATCACAATACCCAGAGCGGCCAGAATGGACCGCAGGAGGTGAAGCCGGACACTCCGGATGGAGAGTCGCAAGATGATATCCTTCGCCATCAGCTCACCCTTCCATCGGTAAGGGAGATGATACGGTCTGCAAACCGGGATACTCTCGCATCATGAGTTACCGTGATGATGGTCCGCCCCTGGCGATGCAGTTCTACGAGTAATTCCATGATCTGGTCTCCTGTCTTCGAATCCAGATTTCCCGTCGGTTCATCGCAGAGAAGGATCGCCGGATCATTTACCAGCGCTCGGGCGATGGAGACTCGCTGTTGCTGGCCACCGGAGAGTTCGGGGGGGCGATGCTGGGCCATGGCATTATCTATCCCCACCGAGAGCAGAAGATTCCGCACCCGTCCGGTGATATCCTCACGACGGTTTTTCATCAGGTACGGATACTCCACGTTTTCAAAGGCGGTGAGAACGGGAATGAGATTGAACTTCTGAAAGATAAAGCCAATGGTGGCAAGACGCAGGGTGGTCAGTTCCTGATCGATCATTTTTCTGATATTCTTACCTGAGATGAGGAGGTCCCCGCGTGTAGGTACATCCAGGCAGCCAATCTGATTGAGAAGGGTGGATTTACCCGATCCCGAAGGGCCCATGATGGCAATAAACTCCCCCCTGTCGATGCGGAGGGTTACGTCGTCGAGCGCTACTACGTCACCTGCTTTCAGAGGATATATTTTGGTGACATGATCGAGCTCGATTACCGATACTGCCCCCACTGTTCTCACCCTTATTTGCGTATCCTGGTTTTGATTTTACCCAATACTCCTTTTCTCCATGCCACAACCAGGACAATCGCGGCGACGGAAATCAAGCCTAATTCGAGGAATGGAATCTGGCCGATTCCGGAACCAAATCCGGGGAATAGCCCCCCGCCGTTCCTGCGAACTACCGTATTTGGATACGAGGCGGCGGATCCGTTGCTGCTGTTCTGGCTAATAGTCCCGGCAGATCTCAGATTTACGGTATAAGTCTGTTCGAACGTATTGCCATCCGCATCCTTATACTGGATGAGCAGAGGCACCGATGCAGACCCGGGCGGAGCGGTAAAGGTGAGATCGAAACTGGAGAAGTCGTCCGGCTCCAGGGATCCGATAATGTATACCGGGTTTGGATCAATCGCTTGGGCGGGGCTGCCTGCCGTGACCACGATTGATCTCGCATCAGAGAGACCCGCATTGGTCACATCGGCGGAAAGGGAATACCCCCCGGTCGATCCGGAGATCTCGATGCTGTTGATGAATAACTGGGCTGCGAGCTTGTCACCAGCGAACGTGACCGGGATGGCGATCGATTCGATGTGTTTGTTAATGCCGTTGCGGTATTCCACCAGGAAGTTGAGATCCCCTTCCTGGGAAGGAGTTGCTTCGATCACCACCTGGGCGGACTTCCCCGGCTCCAGGTCGCCAATAAACACCTTGGTCTGGGTGGTCTCAATCCCCACCCCCTGGGGAGTGACGGTGACACCACTCAGGGTGCTCTCCCGAGGGTTTCCGATGACCAGGGTAATGGTGTCTTTGACTCCCTTTGTGTAGCTGTCCGGTCGATCGATGACCGAGACATCGATGGTGGTGCTCTCCACTTTTACCGGAACATAATAGCGGTAACTATCCGTTCCCATATTGAGGTAAAATCTCGGATAATAGATACCATCTGGCGCATCGGCCCGGATAGTAAAAGCGAATTCGGTGGAATCCCCGGGACCCAGATTCACTGTGGTCGCATAGGTCTGATAGTTGAGGGTGGTCAGTTCCTTTGCATAGAAGTCCGCACCCTTGATGGAAACCATCTGCGTCCCGGTATTCTTCACGGTGAGTGTGACGATACCGGTATCTCCCCGCATAAGTACCGCCGGATCGACGTTCACCGTAGTGACGGCTACCTGGTTCGATGTCGAAGTACTCCCCGAATCAATTGTGGCAGCAAGGCTTGGGGATATTAACAGCCCCAGAACTCCCAGCGCAACGATAATCATTGAGACAGTGCGATGTATGTTCATACCAATATCTCCAGGTCAGAAGATTTTGTAAAACTCATTTTACATTATGTTATATAAATATTACTATGATATGAATAGTGTAGAGATCGATGTCCTTCGAAGCCCTATCAGTCGGTATAAGGGGATAGCTGCAAGTTGCCTTTCAATCTCGGACCGGGAATTTTTTTGAAAAATTACGCAAGCATCAGGGAGATTCCGGAGAGGTGACTATTCCGCACTGCACAATTCCAACTATTGTTTTTCGTAGGTGAAGATCTCCTCGATACCGACCCCGAAATATCGTGCGATTTTGAAAGCCAGTTCGAGTGACGGATCGTACTTACCTTTCTCAATGGCGAGAATGGTTTGACGGGTCACATGGATCGCGTTGGCAAGTGCGTCCTGTGTCAGATTGTTCATCGCCCGGTATACTTTGATTTTATTCTTCATCAGATTCGTACTCCCCATATTTTCGGGCGTAGTAAATTCTGAATCCGACATAGAGGAAGATGATCAGACAGAGCAGGAAGAGCTGAACAAATCCAAAGATCCCAAAATTTGGCAGTTCTGCAGGTGGAGGGGGAGGAGATCCGCGGATGATAATTAAAAAGGGTCGGTTGAAACTGAGGACGATACTACCGAGGCTCAAAAGGAATATTACTATCCAGAGAACTTCGAGAGTTCTGAGCGCAGATTTTTCGGAGATGAGGCTGGTGCGCTCGTCTTCGATCACTTCTGTCACGGTGCGCCTGGCCAGGTACACGAGAATTACGCCAACCACAAACCCTACCTGGATAAGCAGGGCATTGTCGGTATCAATCGCTAACCATAGCAGGCTCACTTCCAGGAAAGCAATGATACCTACGAATACATAGAATACATTCCGCTTCATAATTGATGTATAATATGTTATACATTTGTTATTATAACAGTTTATAACTCTATCCTTTCTTTTTGGGCGGGAATTATTATAGGGGCCTGTTCATTGAACAACATTTGATTCAGGCTGTTTTTACTGGACATCCCCCGAAAATAGAATTTTCTGGGTATCTTTGGATCGTAGTAAATTCCATTCTTCTGCAATAGAACACAACCAGATAAAGACCCAAAACCGATCGATTGAGAGACGAATTACTCTTCCAGGTCTGTCGCACCAAAGGGAATGGCAACATCGTAAGGGCGTAAAAGGGCAATAGAATGATCCTCTACTCTTCATGTTCCACTTCCCGAACCAGCCGACAATCCTTGCATTCTTCACACTCGAACTCCAGGGTGGAATGGTGGATGTTGAATTTTTCCAGCCGCTTCTTGATCTCTTCCTTGATCCGATCCCGACTGGAGACATTCTGTTCGCAGCTATACACATGGGCATCTAGGACGTTCAC
>JAJRCO010000307.1 GCA_028678905.1 Methanomicrobiales archaeon | reverse complement strand
TCAGTCGATGAAAGACGCTGCCGACGCGCATAATGTAGAAGGGTTCACTACCTTCTACGGTTTCGAATGGAGCAGCTCCAGCTATGGACACGTCGCCGTGATCAATTGTTCTGAGTATTGCAGCACGAACACTCAGCCGACGTACCCGGCTCTGCTGGGCTGGCTGGCCTCGCATAGCGGCGTGGCGTTCTGCAATCACCCCGGCCGCCAGGACGGAGCGGGAACGGAATTCAATCATTTCACCGATTCTCCTGCCGGCTCCATCGTCGGCATGGACCTGTGGAATAAGACCTCCGGCTTCGGCACGTATTACTACAATACGGGATATACCAGCGACAGCCGGGACCGCTCCGGCTACTTCGATGAGGCGTTATTCAACGGCTGGCAGATCGGCGCCGCCGGCTCCGAAGACAATCACGCCGGCACCTGGGGCAGCGGCAGCTATCGGCTGGCCATTCTGGCCGGCGCCAATACCCGCGATTCTCTCTATGGGGCCCTGCGGGGCAGACATTTCTACTCCACCCTGGACGAGAACCTGGAGCTCTCGTTCACGGTCAATGGGAACGAGATGGGCTCGTCGACCGCGGGCGGCTTGAGTCATTGCGTGGTCAAAGCCGCCGACCGCGACACGGAAACCTTCTCCCGGGTGGAGGTGATTCGCAGTGGCTATGTGGTCTACACGGAGAGCGTGACCTCCCAGACGATGCCGGAGGTGACCTGCGATCTGAGGACCCAACGAGGCGATTACGTCTACTGCAAGGTGACCCAGAGCGATGGCCACGAGGCCATTTCCTCGCCGGTGTTCATCACGAGCGATGGTCCGGATGGTCCGCCGCAGGCCGACCTGAGCGCCCCGCTCGACAACGGGCCGGCGGACTTCGAGCCGGCGCAGGACCTGGTTACGGTCAACACGACGCAGCCGAACTTCCGGATCCAGTTGAGCGACTTCGACGGCATCGATGACTTCTCCGCGACAGCAGCGACCGTTTCCATCGCGGGCCTGACGTCCGGCGTCGATTACTCTTTCGCGTACGATGGCAACGCGGATACGATTACGCTCGCGCCCCTCACCGGCGGTGTCTTCGGAAATGGCACCTACGCCATTACCGTGAGCGG
>JAJRCO010000391.1 GCA_028678905.1 Methanomicrobiales archaeon | reverse complement strand
GGTGACGTCGACAGCCGGAAGGACAAGCCCAAACCCGCCCCGCCCCAGCACAGTCAACGCCAGCGTTGCTACAAACGTGCTGTGTGCAACCTTATACGGAAGCCCTGGTTTCCATAGCCGCGCCTTTCCGTTCTCGCGATACAGAATGTCTCTGACTTCCAACGTACAGCCATCAACGTCGGATGTCGCCCTAAAACGAATGCACACTCCAACAGGCACCTCGACACGTCCGTCAACCACTGGGTAGCAAATGGGATCGTCGTCGCACGTCTCCACAAAGAGGTTGTATGAGGAAGGAGAAACCGGACCCTTGTTTTCGGTCATTTTTTGATCGGACAAAGCGCCGGAGGCGCTTTGTCCGATAATGACAAACGCGGTCTGTGTCACAATCGTTCCCCGGCACGGTACAGAACGATCCGCGTTCACCCTGAGCACGTTGCGGCCATGGGCTACCGTACAAATCTTTCTGTACAGGTTGAGGTACTCGTATGATAACAGTGTGGCAGAACTGCCATCAACAACCGTGCTCACTTCCACGTGAAACTCTGTTCCACATGCAAGCGTCAAAGGACGAGTTTCGTTCAGCGCATGTGTTTGTCCCGAGGACGTCACGAGCTTGAACAAAAACCCGTTGTCGCCAACAGAAGCCCCTATTTTCTTTTTTGTTTTTTATTTTTTTTTGCGACAAGGACAAAAATGACAGTGTGTTTTTCCATCACGCGCGTTTCTTTGGGCGTTACCCATAGCTTCACACGAACGCAGGTATCCCATTTGCCTACCACGGGCCATTCCTTGCTTTGCGGCGTGTACGTGACGTGACGGTAATCAAAAGATACGAGCGTACAATCCTTGTCGGAAGACAAGGATTGTACGCGAACATTGAACTGCGACCCAGTGACACACACGGCGTACCCCTCCTCAACACGCACGTCGTTGCTCTTGTCGTTGTTACCAACAACGTACAGATCAAACACTTTATTCTCCTCCATTTTTATCGGGCAAAGGTGTCGCTTCAACTTTGTCCGACAGAAAAAGGCGTTCCTTGATCCTGCGGAAAAAGGATGGAATCTTTGCAATCTTCTCACGGGCAAGTGTAGCCTTTTCTCTAATGCTTCCCCCGAGCACCGTGTAGACCTCGCGTACAGTTCGCCCAACCTCTTTGATTGCTTCAATCTCGGCCGTCACATGACTCAGCTTGTACCCGTGATAGCCCATCACAATGATGTTGACAACGAGCAACACACACAGGACACCCATTAACACCCTCATTTTCTAATTTGAACGCTGCTTTAATATAGTGTGACCGCCGCCTCCGGCGGCGGGGGGAATACTGTAGCGCATAGAAATCCCCTCCACTTCCTCATCGAGCATCTCTGCCTCCTCGTTGGGTGAACGTAGTGTGATTGCGTCGTTAAAGTAGCGGTTTGGGACGCATGCGACGTTGTGCTTTCCGTCGAGCGTTTCCAAAAAGGTGAAGAATGTGGTAATCTCTAAAACACGAAGGCGTTAGCCGAGTGTTTTAGAGATGAACTCTCTCTCTCTCTCTCTCTCTCTCTCTCTCTCT
>JAJRCO010000147.1 GCA_028678905.1 Methanomicrobiales archaeon | reverse complement strand
TGTTTGTGTCTGCATTCCAGATCTTGATATCCAGAGATGCCTGCTGGACATAGAATGCAACCGCTCCAGCGGGGGAGGCGCCAGCCCAGTTATACCATGCTCCCGTATACAAGCTGAAGTCAGACGGGCTCACGTAGAAGTTAGTCTTGTCGGGAGTGATGATCTTTGAGGGCGCATCCGTAAGAGGAGACGCACCTGAAGCAAACCATGCAATCTGGGTTGCAGTTGCGGCTCCCGCAATATTAAGACCCTGTTCTCCAATAAACACCGTGTTGCTAGGAGCAACGATCTTACCGTTTACAGGTGTTATTGCCGCTGTTGCTGTGGTGGTGCCAATAATCCCTGCCGCGTTTGTGACAGATAGGGTGGCGGTGAACGTTCCAGCTGTAGTATAGGTATGAGCTGGAATGACCATCGGTAGCACCACTGGTGCGGTGAATGTTAACGGAGCAGTTGCATCTCCGTAACTAAATGTCGCGGTCGCGACCGAGTCACCGACATCACATACAGTTGTGTCAGTAAATGTTACTGCTAATGGAGCATTTCCCGTTGCCGGTGTTGGTACGGTGGTAAATGCAGCAGTACATGCCGCGGATACCGGAAGAACCAACATCATGATAGCGAGCAACGGAATTGCCGCCAAAATTAAACGCTTCGTCATATAATTCCTCCTTTCATGTTCGTACATCGTTACATCCATGCGGGCAGGTTTTACCTGTTCGACAAGTGCCGAAAAAGGCTTCACCATGCTCTATATCCCGAATTAACGGAATATAAGCAATATTAGGAGACCACGTAATATATGTTTTGTGGTCGAACAGGTACTATTTTACCCTGAAATAACCTTAAATTAAAGGCCTTTAAGAAAATAAGGCTCATTTCATAGTTATTGAATTTCCAAAATGCCACATCTGCCGACGGAGGCTTATAAACCGCTCTGGAATCATAGAGCGCATACATCGCGGATAGAACAAATGACAATAATGCCCTAAAATATACATCAGTGTTCATCAATAGACAAATGATCCAACGAGGAGAATGGGTCTTCGGAAGTCATTTGTTTTGCTACAAAGTCGCTATTCCTATATTACCATCTTTACATATGCTCTGTGCATGCGTAGTATTCGGGCTCCCAACCTTGCCCAAGCTCATGAACTGGTTGTAAAGACTATCCTGGAAAAGGGCTGGGTACTGGAGACAGAGGATCAGGAGGCGACCATCGAAACCGAGGAGATCGCGATACGGGTAGATCATCCTCTCACCATACCGATGGCAAGCTCGCATTCGCGGTTCCAGCAGAGGTTTCTGCTAAAATACGCCGATGACCTAATTCAGGGAACAATGTCAGAGTTTGAATACGATTATCATTCCCGCCTGTTCGACTGGGGGGAAACACTTTCGGTAGGAGGAAAGGAAGTTCATGTGGACCAGATCCAGTATATCATCCAGAAGTTGCGTTCCTCTCCTGCCAGCAGGAGAGCTCTGGCCATCACCTGGAATCCGGTGGTGGACGAGCAACTTGATGACTGCCCCTGTCTCCAGCTGGTCCAGTGTGTGCTCCGGGAAGGACTCCTGCATATGAAGGTGGTTTTCCGCTCCAATGACATGCTCAGCGCCGCCGGTGCGAACATGTACGCCCTGGTCCGCCTGCAGCAGTGGATCGCAGAACATCTATCGGCCGGCATGGGATCCTATACGCACATCTCCCTGGTTCCCCACATCTATTATCTGCGGGACATGGACGATATTGTCCCCTTCTGCGAGAAGGGTGCTACCATCCGCCCTATCCCCGAAGTATGTGCGGCGTGTGGCAAATGCTCCCGCGGAGGATAGGACAGGATTCTCCGTCAGATTAATTAGCCCCTACAAAGAACGCTTAAGAGCGCAGCCCGGTAGTGTAGCGGTCAATCATGCGGGACTCTGGATCCCGCGACAGCAGTTCGAATCTGCTCCGGGCTATCTCATTTTTCTGGATTTAAGGGAAACGAAAGACGTTTTCCTGGTGGATTTGATGATTCGATTACGTCAGAAAATCGGAATCACCAAGTATATACTTCGTTGACAGGGACAGTAACGGGTCCATTTCTATCCTTCGATGAATCTCGAATGATTATCAAGTAAAAAAGAATCCCGCTACCTCAAGCAAGGAAGGCGGCGATGATGCCGGTGAGGAAAACCCCGTCAAAGGTACCTGCCCCGCCGATGCTCACCATCGGGGAAACGAGCTCTCGGATGCGGGGAAGGTTGGCGATATCGGCCCCGATCAGGGTGCCCAGCGTCCCACTCACATAGGCGATGATCGCTGCAGCGATCGGCTCAGTGGTGAAGGTTGAGAGGAGCAATCCACTCGCTAGGGCGGCCAGAGGAGGGATGAAAAAAGGGGTAACGATCCCTACCCCCCGTACCGGGCGGGCCACCAGCTTCACAAAGATACTCACCACAGTAACACCGACGAGGGCAAGGGGTACGATAAACGGATCGAGGGTGGTAATCGATTCGTAGAGAAGGTAGAGAGAGATGAAGATCGGTATCAGGGCTCCTCCCACGTTTATCGCCACTTGGGTGACGGGGGTGACTTCGCGGACCCGGTACAACATGCCGAAGAGGGAAGGGGCCGGCTCCCGCACCGTCACTGGTTCTCCGGTGATCGTGGTGATAGGGATGTTGATGAAACTTCCCACCAGGGTGAGAAAGAGTAAAATAATCACCTCCCGATAGGTGAACCCCAGCTTCACCAGGGCACTTCCGATCAGGCTTAAAAAGAGGAGCGGAAGAACGATGATGAAGAGACCAATGAGTATGATGAGCATCACGACGGTGAAGGGATTGAACACGACCCGGCTGACCATGCAAACAGGGAATACGCGTTTTGTTATTTAAGGAGTTTGTCCAGGAATAGGTGACAAAAGATGAGAAGATGCATCGGATTATACCCTATCCGGGGTACTGCTCACCATGGCAACAATCGCTGCATGGGCAGGGAAATACGGATCTAGCCAATGGGTGCGTACGATCCGGTAGCCGTGTTGCAGTTTTCCCACCGCTTCGGTGAAGACTTGTTCTGGCGGCATAGTACTGTCCACGCAGGCGGTCTTCAGCATCAGGATAAGCGTACCGCCCGGTTTGAGAAAGTACCGGTTGCGCAGCGCGATCTCCGCCTGGGAGGGATGGGCGACGTCCTGGTAGAGGAGATCGACCCTCTCCACGAAGGGTGCATAGAATGCCGGATCCCCGGCATCCGCCATCAGGGGAATGATATTCTCCTGCCCCCTGCTCAGGCGGAGCAGATCCTGGAAGGGCCGCGGCGCGATCTCCACCGCGTAGACCACCTCGAGATAGTCGGCCAGATGAGAAACGGTGGTTCCGTGCCCTCCCCCCAGGTAGAGAGCTTGCATCTCGGGGGTAAAATCGAGGTCAGGGTCCTTCACGATTAGGGCTGCCAGCTTGCTCCTGCGGGGATCCCAGACCCGGTAGCCGGCACACATCCGCTCCCCGTAGAGGCTCTTCCCTCCAGGGGATACCAGGTTTCCCTCCAGCCATTTCATGTTCTCTTCCCCGCCCGGTTTATCCGTTCCTGAGATCCTTTCACAAATTCTCTGTCCAGGGTCTCCCGGTAATAATCCAGGCGGGCAGCCAGAGCGACCCGCCCGGCCAGCACCCGGGCTACCCTTCCCCGCAGATTTCGAGGAGCGGCATGTACCCGGCCGTGCTGGTAGATGATCCCGTGCTTGGGAGGCGATGATCCGGTGTGAAGATGGGAGAAGAGGGCATTTTCCGCTCCCAGCACCTGGATGGTCGCCGAGGACATCCGGGCGAGACGCTCAAGCCCTCCTGCCCGGGCGATGAGCCGGGCAGCGACCAGCCCGCCAACCAGGGCACTGCAGTTCGGATAGCTGGCCTCTGCCTGGAGGGACACCTCCCGCGAAAGCGCGTTCCTTAAGGAGAGCAGGTGTTCACCTTCCTCCACACAGGAGAGAAAGATTTCGTCCCCTCCTCCTTTCATTCTGGCGAGAAGAGCCCGTTCCTGCACCCCCTGATCTTTTCGGGTGAAGGTGGGGTCAACGGTACCATACCAATCCACCAGCCGTCCGGTGAGATGATCGATCATCCCGCTTATCTCGTCCAGGGTCTGGACCATGCGCAGGATCCGTTCATCACCTTCTTGCAACGCCGAAGAGAGTCGCCGCTCTCCCCAGGCTAAACAGAGAGTACGGAGAAAAGAGAGGTACTCCTGCCGGGTGCCAAAAAGGCCACGGTCTACGGTGGTCCTCCAGTCAAGAGGGGTAAACCCCTCCACCGGAGGCCAATTCCCCCGTTCTTTTTCATTTCTGGTGGAGATATCTTCCGGAGAATCATCGAGTCGCTCGAACCAGTATCGGAGCATCCGTATGTACGCGTGGAAGAGCGTTGTATATATAATATGGCTGTTTCTGCCCCTGCGCTCGCCGGATTAACCGTCGTGTTTCTCCTTTGTTCAACAGGAATAGTCTGATTCCAGAAGATTTCCCGGAATCTTACAGAGGGAGGCCGAAAGCAAGGAAGAGAACCGGCAGCATGACCGCACCCATGCAGTTGACCCGGGGAATGTTCAACAGGGTAGGAACGAGGCCCAGGGCGGTAGCAAGGAGAAGGATGAGCAATCCGAACGGACCGGTGATGGCAAACGAAAGGATGGTGACAAACAGAATCACTGTCAAATTGAGGCGCCTGATGTCGAGGCCGTGGAAACGGATCGCGGACCGGGAGAAGACGATAGTCAGGAGATAGGCGAGGAGGGAGGCGATGGATAGAGCGGTGAGGAGAGCGGAGAAGGGTGGCAGTTCCAGGGTGGCCAGCGCCACCATCACCCCGTTCCGCATGCGGGAGATCGCATACAACGCCGCGAGTCCGGTGATCGCGTTGGCGGTGTTTGCTGCACTCGTAGCAAAGATGTAGCCGCGCCGATCCTGCCGGTAGCGGATCATCGTCGCCAGCAGTCCATTTGCAGTGGCGGTGGAGAGGCCGGGCAGCCACCCGACCAGGGCTCCGGCGAGCGTGCCCAGGGTGGCTCCCCGGACCATTGTACCCCGGGTAAGATGGATACCGTCATACTGCTGGGGAGGCATCTGCCCATGTGATGCCCGGAGCAGGACCGCTATTCCGAAAAGACCGCTAAGGAGCGGCATCAGCATCTCGGTTCCGCCTAGGGCGTTCCAGGAGAGGTAGGAATACCGGAAGCTAAAGAGGCCCAGTGCTCCTGATGAGAGAAAGAGGACGAGCGACCAGAACGGGGATTCTGCATAGATGATAAGGACACCCATGACCGCGATGAGCAGGATCCCGATCCACCAGTCGATTACTCCCTGCAGGGAAGGGAGGAGGACAAAGAAGAGGAGAGCGAGGGGGATGCCCAGCAGGACCGCCGACGCGCTGCCGAGTGCGGAGATACGGACCGCCTCTTCGGCGTGACCCTCCAGGCACAGCGCATGCGCAGGAAGGACTACCAGCACGGTATCCGCATCGGGGACTCCCAGGAACGTGGAGGGGATAATATCCAGGAAGGTGTGGGTGATCAGCGCAGCCAGTAAGGCGGATGCGAGCGCTACCGGCCCTAAGATCGAGATGAGCACCGCCTGAACTCCCAGGAGAATGCCGGCCATAGTATTCGCGTGTATCCCGGGAATGAGGCCGCTGACGGTACCCAGGCAAACTCCGAGCAGAGTCCCGGCAATGATCTCGAGCATCGGTGAATAGAAATCTTCTCATCCGCCTTAAAACACAATTGTTTTGGACGGAACGATATGATCATAAGGCTTTGGGAGATATAGATCCTGACCATGATCCTTGCCATCACTCGCCTTCAGGAGAAAGGTGAGGAGGATGCCCCGGTGTGCCAACGATACGGACACATCTGTTATTCGGTCTCCCCGCTCCGCGCCGAGATCCTCTGGGACCAGGTCCACGCATGCGCAGAAGCGGCAAACCGGGGAGAGTATGACTGCCTGTTTTTCAGCAGCGCTCTTCCGGCGAGGATACTGGGACCTCTTATTCACCGGTGGCCCCGGACGATCGCGATCGGGCCCCAGACGGCAAGGACGCTCACCGCGTGGAATGATCAGGTAGAAACTCTCCCCTCCTTCTACTCCCGCGATTTCGTTCCTTACCTGGGAGTCTGGTTATCCGGAAAGCGGGTGGGTATACCGCGGGCCGATGTACCCAATCCGGAACTGATCGCGGCGGTCGGGAAAGCGGGAGCAACCGCAGAGGAGATCCGCTGTTACCGGCTGATTCCGACTCGGGAGCTCCTGGACACAACAAGAGCTTCGGCCCTTCTGTTCACCAGTGCCGGGTCGTTCCAGGCAGCGGTCTGGAAGAACCGGCCGGATCTCCTCCTCCTGGCGATCGGGCAGGTAACCGCGGCAGCGATGGGAAAAGGCGGTAGCCCCCCCACAGTTATTGGAGATGGGTCCCTGGAAGGAACGCTCCAGGAGTTAAACCGTTTCTTGGAGCACGATCATGGAGGATAGTCCGGTTCTCCTCCCCCCGGCGGGCATTATCCTGGTGGATAAACCCCGCGGCCCATCCAGTCATCAGGTCGCCGCATGGGTGCGGGATCTGCTGCAGGTTCCGGTAGGACACAGCGGGACCCTCGATCCCATGGTCTCTGGTGTGCTGGTGGTCATGCTGGGACGAGCGGTCCGGCTCGCGCCTTGGCTGCTTCAGAGCGAAAAAGAATACATCTGTCTGATGAAACTCCATGGGAATGTCGATCCCGAAGACCTGGCCCGGGTACAGAAGGAATTTACCGGCCGGATCTATCAGAGACCTCCCCGGCGGTCCGCGGTCAAGCGGAGCCTGCGGATACGTACTATCCATGCTCTCGATATCCTGGAAGTTGAAGGCCAGCTGGTGTTGATGCGGGTCCACTGCGATGCCGGCACGTACGTCCGCTCCCTGTGTCATCACATGGGGTATGCACTGGGCGTGGGCGCACACCTCCAGGAATTGAGAAGAACGCGTTCAGGGACATTCGAGGAAAAGAGCACCCACACCCTGCAGGAGATCCGGTTCGCCTATGAGGCGGCACAGGAGCGGAACGCCGGTCCCCTCCAGGGACTGATCCTTTCCCCTTCGGCGGCGGTGCAGGATCTCCCCCGGGTAGTGATCCGCGATCAGGCGGTGGACGCGATATGCCATGGAGCAGTCCTTGCCCGGGTGGGGATCGAGGAATTTTCGGAGTTTGGGAAGAATGAGGTGGTGGCCATCCTTACCCAAAAAGGAGAGCTGGTAGGTCTGGGTACCGCCCTGGTGGACTCCACAAGGATCCTCACTCTTTCCTCCGGTCTCATCGTAGCCCCCCGGGTAGTAATTATGGAACGGGGATCCTATCCGCGGGGATGGAACCGGAAAAGAGTGAAAAAGGCAGAATGAGTACGATAACATTAAAAAAATGACCGGTACATATAATGTGCATTTTTGCTGAGGTAGTCTAGCGGTAAGGCGCAAGCCTGGAGAGCTTGTGGGGCTTCTCGCCCCTCGAGGGTTCAATTCCCTCCCTCAGCGTTTTCTAACCGTCAGGACGCTCTTGAGTATTCCGGGAAAACGCCCCTCTGGAGCCACTGATCAGGAACTGCACGCCGATGGCAAGCACAACGATGGACAGCAGCGCATTAGACCCGATCTCGTTCCTTAAAATCACCAGGATCCGGGGGCATTCTGCATCCCCTTATATGGGATACCGATCGCATCCTATTGCGACATTCACCAGGTGGTTTTCGAAAATCCCCTTTACTTTGGAAGCGAGGAGGATCACAGTCGTAACGGTACCTGGACGAAAAAAGGTAATTACCGAAGGGCGGTCACCGCGGCTCTCCCGTGTTCAAATGCCTTCAGGTTCATATCGAGGGTCTTTGGTGGTACCCAGGTGCGGACTCCGGCTTCGAGAGAGGAGGTCTGCAGAGGCAGGAACGGAGAGGCCGCTCCCACCATCACGATATTGAGGGTGAGGGGGGATCCTGCTTCCAGGGCCAGGGCGCGGGCATCGATGACGAAGGCGTTCTCCCTCAGCTGGGCGATGATTTCTTCCCGTGCAGGCAGAGGCAGTTTCTGCACATATACCGAGGTGGGTACGATGAGATGATCGTTGGCAAGCACGGTACCTCCCTCCTTCAGGTAATGGCGATAACGCAATGCCTCGAGAAGCTCAAAGGCCAGAATGAGGTCAGCTGTCCCCGGAGGAATCAGCGGACTGTATTTGCTCCCGATCCGGACGTGACTCTCTACCGATCCTCCGCGCTGGGCCATACCATGGGTTTCGGAGCAGCGAACCGGGACCCCCTCTGCGATACAGGCTTCACCGAGCACATTGGAGGCGAGGATCACCCCTTGTCCCCCGATCCCTACGATCAGCACGTTGAAGACCTTCATTTCTCCACCCCCTGGACGATCGCGGCCTGGGGACAGAGCTGAGCACATACCCCACATCCGCTGCATAACTCGTTGATGGACGATATCTCATCAGCCATTTCGATGGCGGGGCATCCAAACCGTACGCAGATGCCACACCCGCTGCACAGGTCTTTATTCACCCGATAAGGACGACGTCGGATACCGGCTTTCTTTGCGGTGATGACGCAGGGCTGCCGGGCGATGACCACCCGGACCCCGCTTCGTGCCTTGGTCCTCTGGAAGGTGTCTAGAAGGGTGGGCAGGTCGTAGGGGTCCACGATCTCCACCTGCTGCACTCCGCAAGCCCGGCAGATGGCTTCCAGGGAGACGGGTGGGCTCTCTCCTCCGGTGGCGGTAACTCCTGTACCGGGATGAGGCTGGTGCCCGGTCATGGCGGTGGTCCGGTTGTCTAGGATTACCACTACTATGGAGGCACCGTTGTAGACCGCGTTGAGCAGGCCGGGTATACCGGTGTGGAGAAAGGTTGAATCGCCGATTGTGCACACGATGTCACGGGGATCACCGGCGTGATAGAAGCCACTTCCCACAGTGATGGACGCCCCCATGCAGATACAGGTGTCCACCGCACCCATCTGAAGACCAAGCGTATAGCATCCAATATCGGACGGATAGATTCCGTCCCGAAATACCTTCTTCATCGCGTAAAAGGTAGACCGATGCATACAGCCGGCACACATGATCGGGGGCCGTGGCGGGACGTCGGGGAGAGGCGAAGGAGTGACCACCACCTTATCAGACGGAATAAATC
>JAJRCO010000327.1 GCA_028678905.1 Methanomicrobiales archaeon | reverse complement strand
TCGTACGATACCAGAAGCCCTCTCTCGCCGCGGTCAGAGGCAGTAATTTCTGTGATCTCGCCGTGGAAAGCGAAGGAGACAGAATTGTAGCGATATCTGCCATCGACAATCTGGTGAAAGGGGCGAGCGGCCAGGCGATCCAGAATATGAACCTCATGTGCGGGTTCGCCGAGGATGATGGCCTGAAAGGGTCGGGAGTGCTTCCGTAGGTGTGAAGGATGAAAGTATACGAGATTATGACCCCTGATCCGATCGTGGTGCATGTTGATACCCCGGTACGGGAAGCGGCTGGCCTACTCCGGAAAAACCGGATCGGTGGTCTTCCGGTCATGGACGGAGATCGGATCGAGGGAGTGGTGACAGAAAGCGATATCATCTCGCTGCTGACCGTGAATGAACCTTCCGAAGATCTGTGGCTTCCTTCGCCACTGGAGATCATCGAGGTTCCGATTCGTGAATATATCAACTGGGGAAAGACCAAAAAAGCACTGGCCTCTATCGGTGATCTGGAAGTGCGAGAGGTGATGACCGCCCCGGCCATCACTATTGATGCGGATGCCGATATAGAGGAAGCGGCGGCTGTTATGCTCAAAGAGGGAATCGCCCGTATTCCCGTTCTACGGGACGGACATCTGGTGGGCATCGTGACCCGGGCGGATATCGTACGGGGAATCGGAAAGACCTACGCCACTGGCCGGGAGGTACCTCCTTCATGAGGAGTATCTGTGCGGTTGAAGGGGTGCGGGCTGGTGGAATAAAAGAACGCAAGTACGGCCTTGCCCTGATCCGAGCGGAGGGAACCGCAGCGGGCGTATTTACTTCTAACCGGGTTCGGGCGCCCTGTATCGATCTGATGAAGAAACAGATCGCCTCCGGTACACTGGAAGCGGTAATCGCAAACAGCGGATGCGCAAACGCGTATACAGGGCCCCGGGGGTATACGGATGCAGAATGGATGGGTATATTGGCCGGAGAGACACTGGGCATTGATCCAGAACACGTGGGGGTGGCCAGCACGGGAGTCATTGGGAGGTATCTTGATCGTTTGATTATCGAACGCCAGTGCCGATCCGTCGCTCCCCGGCTGGAACGGAGTGAAAATGCAGAAGAACAGGCCGCTCAGGCGATTATGACCACTGATCTGGTGCAAAAACACGCTCTCACCGAGAGAGGGCGCTTTCGGGTAGCAGGAATCTGTAAAGGTAGCGGGATGATCGCTCCCCGCATGGGAACCATGCTCGCATTCCTCTACACTGACGCAGAGGTGGACGCCTCCACCCTGCAGAAACTGCTGCGAAGGGTGACCCGTAGAACTTTCAACCGCGTGGTGGTGGACGGCGACATGAGCACCAACGACATTGCGCTATGCACGGCAACCGGGGAGTCCGGGAGAGTGAACGAAGGCAACCTAGAACCAGCGCTGGGGGAATGCTGCCGATCCCTGGCGATGCAGATCGCCGCAGATGGGGAAGGAGCGACTAAACTGATCGAGGTGCGGGTACACGGTGCTCCCGATGAAGAGAGTGCTGACGCGATCGCTCGAGCGATCGTGACCTCTCCTCTGGTCAAAACTGCCGTCTATGGGGAGGACCCCAATTGGGGCAGGGTGGTGGCTGCAGCGGGATTTGCAGGGGTCGAATTCGATCCCTACCGGATCTCACTCTCGATTGGAGAAGAGGAAGGAAAAGTACCTCTCGTCGATCGGGGAGCGATCGTGGTCGATCTGTCTAAAGCCAAACAGGCAATGCAGGGGAAGCAGGTCGTGTTTGAGCTGGTTCTGGAGGAGGGATCCGGCCAGGCGACCGCATGGGGATGCGATCTCACTGAAGGGTATGTGAAGATCAACGGGAGGTATACTACATGAAACGGGAACAGGTGCTGATGGAGGCACTCCCTTATATCCAGAAATTTTACGGTCGAACCATCGTGATCAAGCTGGGAGGGCACGCCATGGTCGACCCGATCGTGCTGGAGACGGTGATTCAGGATGCCGTTCTTCTCCATTATGTGGGGATGAAGGTAGTGCTGGTTCACGGGGGTGGTCCCGAGATCACGGAGAAGATGCGGGCGATGGGAAAGGAGCCTGTTTTTGTGGCAGGTCTACGGGTCACCGACCAGGAGACACTGGAGATCGCCCAGATGGTTCTGGTAGGTAAGATCAATGATGGGATCGTCTCACTCATCACCCGGTGGGGGGCACGGGGGATCGGGCTCTCCGGTAACGATGGCAATCTCATGCTGGCGAATAAGATGGAGAAGAAGAAAGTTCGGGACGGAGACAGCGAAATGGAAGTGGACCTGGGCTATGTCGGAGAGATCGCCCACGTCGATCCCTCAGTTCTTCACACCCTCCTGGACAACTGGTACATCCCGGTCATTGCCCCCATCGCAATCGACCGCAGCGGGGGAAGCTTGAATATCAACGCAGATCTGGCCGCCGGAGAGATCGCTATCGCCCTGAACGCGTTTAAGTTGATCAATCTAACCGATGTCGAAGGGGTCATGGACTCCGAACGAAAAAAAGTGTTTCGCTCCCTGACATTGGGAGAGATCGATCGGCTGATCATCGATGGGACCATCAGCGGGGGAATGATTCCCAAACTGGAGGCAAGTATCCGGGCGGTCAGGGGAGGTGTAGAATCCGCTCACGTCGTAAACGGGAACAAATCGCATAACCTACTCCTTGAACTTTTCACCGATGCCGGCGTGGGCACCATGATCCGCCCCTAATCAACTCATTTTTTATTTTCAGAACCTGGTATCTCACATGCCCTTTCCTGATTACCATTCCATGCATAACGACGTTACACTCCCAGACACTCGTCCGATCCGATCCCGAAAAATCCGCTCTCGCATCTTCTGCCGATATACCCATCTGGGTATCCCAAAAGGCCGGATATTCATGTTCGGATGGGAAGAAAGGGTTAAATAGGATTTTAACCGTAAGCGTAAAAACCAGAACAACTTGGGAGTCTTGTCATGCCAGATTTCGCAACTGCGTTTACTTCAAAAGCAAGTGAGCGGATCCTGACCCATAACGAACTGGTCAGGGCAATCCGACTATGTATGGCCGATGAATTTGAGGCGATTCAAGTGTATACCCAGCTCGCTGAGTCTATCGATAACCCTCTTGCAAAGGCAGTACTTCTTGATATCGCCAACGAGGAAAAAGTCCACGCCGGCGAATTTTTGCGACTTCTCAACATCCTCGCTCCTGATGAAAGCGGTTTCTATCAGCAGGGCGCCGACGAAGTGGACGCGCAAGTCAAGAAAATGGGTGGAAAACCGATGACCGCAGATCAAAATGAGACCACCATTGGGTCGATGAAAGGGTGAACTAAACATGCCACACCGATACCTGTTGCGAGGAGACGCACCCCTCGAAGAAAAGACCTGGAATCTTTTGGACAGCACGATGATGGGAGCCGCGAAGTCCTTTCTTTCCGGCCGAAAAATGCTTGTCATCGAGGGACCGTATGGATACAGTCTGAAGGCGATACCACTGGAGGACTGCATGGGGGATGGCGGGGTGATCACGAGTTGCGTCCTGCCTGTCGATCTGATCCAGACCACTTTCAGCCTGTCCAGGAGGGATTTAGCCGCCTATGAACGGGACGGTCTTTATCTGAATGCCGATGTGGTCGCCTGTGCGGCGATAGATCTGGCTCGCCTGGAGGACGCGATCATCTTCCAGGGCTCTACCGGAAAGAATGGATTGATGACCGTAGAAGGGTCAGGGACGTATACCCTGTCATCCTGGAATACGGTGGGGAAGGCTGCGGATGATATTATCCGAGCGATCACCGCTCTTGATGAGGCAGGATTCCATGGCCCGTACACCATGGCTCTTAACCCTGCTCGCTACAACCTCCTTCTACGGAGATATCCTCAAGGCGGAACCGAGCTCGAACACATCAGAGAGATGGCCACCGAAGGTGTATTCAAGGCCCCGATCATCGATAGCGGCGGGGTGATATTGGCAGCAGGACAGCAGTATAGAAGCCTTATCCTCGGGCAGGATATGCGGGTCGGATTTATCGGACCTGTTGCAGAAAACCTGGAGTTTACGATCTCGGAAAGCCTCGCTCTGCTGGTCCGCGAGCCCTGTGCAATCTGCGTACTCAAAGAGAAGTTATAAATTCTGCCGTCTTTTTTTTCCGTCCAATAAAATCAAGTTGAATAAGAACACGGTTGGGTGGATTTTTCAATAGAGATCACAGGTGACCTGGCAAAGACACTCACCACAAGATAAGAGGATCTGGATCCCGACAGTATTCCACCTTCGGAGGCTTTTCCTCAATTCATTTCGATGAGGGGCTTGTATGTAGGGGCTTGTATGTACGCAAACCCGCGAACAAGAATCTCCATGGTTATGCGCAAAAACTTGAAAAGCGAGATTTAGCCAGGTATCGGCTATTTTGCCAGGCCGACGTTCTGCCCTACGGGTGACGTCCTGGAAGCTTTCAGGTGCTCCCAGAGTACCTGGTTGTGGATGCATCCTGGGTCCGGGGCAGAAATATCCTGGAAATATGCCCAGGCGCGGGCCCTGCATCCTCCACAGATGAACTTCTGCTCACACTGGCCACATCCCCCGTTCAGGGTCTCTCGGTTACGCAGAGTCTCAAGAACCGGTGAACTGTGCCAGATGGAGAGGAAGTCATCATCCCTGATATTGCCCAGTGAGATTGGCATAAAAACGCAGGGTTGTATCTCTCCGTTTGGCTCGATGCTACAGTATAATCGCCCTGCCCCGCAGCCACCGATGAAATCGGCAAGTATGCGTGTTCTACCCTGGAGGGTCCGACCCAGGTAAAAATGGCCCACCGGGACTCCTCCGGACTCCGCGATATCCAGGGCAACACGGGCAAGCTGGGGAGCGGTGGAGAGGCACTCCGGTTTCTCACCGCTGGCATCGATGGTGAGCATGTATTTCAGCAGATCCTCCCGCTCCATGGGGGAGATGTCTTGATCGACGAGCTGGATTCCCCGCCCGGTGGGGATAAAGTTGAACCCCAGCAACCGTTGCACCTTCATGTCTTTGGCGAGGGCATATATTTCCGGTATCTGGTGGCAGTTGTCCTTGGTCACCGTGGTGGCGATACAGGTATAGAGCCCCTCCCGTACGCAGCTTTCAATTCCCCGGATACTCCGGTCGAAGGCGCCCTGAATCCCCCGCATGTTATCATGACTGTAGGCATCTTTT
>JAJRCO010000115.1 GCA_028678905.1 Methanomicrobiales archaeon | reverse complement strand
CGATCTTCGATGTAGCCGGGCGAATCGACCACCACGATCCCGGCCCCCCGCTCCTGGGCTCGCTCCAGCAGCCGCTTGGCCCCGGTGAGGAGGGGCAGCAGGTGCCCCACCGGAGAGGCCGACCCCACGAACCGCAGGTATTGTTCCGTGGGTCTGTCGTACAGGGCACACCCCACCGTGCCCGGTGGGCCGATGGTGGACTGCCCGGTATCGCAGTCCAGGTAGGCGGTCAGCACCCGCTCGCGCAAGGAGGCCACCAGGTACCGGCACAAGGAGGTCTTCCCCCGGTCCACCCCGCCGGCTACGTAGACGACCCCCTGCCTGGTCTCGCAGAGATCCTCCTTTAGCTCCTCCCAGGCTTCCGGTTCCTGATTCATCCCTTTTTTTCGTTCTCCCCTACCCCGTAGTGCTTGCGCATGAACTCCCGGATCTTCTCCGACTCCAGCCACCCCATGTCCAGGGTGGTGATGATGCGGTCGATCTCTCGGGCCTGGACGAGAATCTTCTCCCCGCACGCTCCCCCCTCCATATCTGCGAGCCCCACGATCACCGCCAGGGGATTGCGAATGTGGTCGTTGAGGATGGAGAGCTGGTTGATGTTCTTCTCGATCTGCTCAAAAGCCCGCTTTTCGATCTCCTGCATCATCTTCTGCTCGGTGGTGTCGATGACTACCCCCCGCAGCCCGTGGAACACACCCTCCCGCCGGATGCATCCCATGTACACGGTGAAGGGGAAGGTGCTCCCGTTCCTGTGCACCCCGGTGTATTCGTCCTTCTCGGGCACGGGGCCTTCCTTGGTGGCGGAAAATCCCGCCCGGGCCCGCTCCCGGTCCTTCTCGTGGATCACCTCGAAGAGGGAGATACCCTCCCGCAGTTCCTCCATGGTATAGCCGAAGCTCTCGAACGCCCGGCGGTTCACATAGGTGAGCATCCCCTCGGCGTCGCTCTCAAACACCACCAGGGGAAGCAGATCAGCAAGCTCCCGGAATCTCTTCTCGCTTTCCAGCAGCCGATCTTCCGCTCTTTTGCGCGGGGTGATGTCCTCCAGGGTCTCCATGGCCCCGATAATGGTGCCCCGCTCGTCCACGATGGGCGCCGCGGTGAGGTGGATCCATTTTCCCTCCTTTCCCATGCGAGGGAAGAAATCGATCGCCTCATAGGCGTTCTCCACGAGCGCAGACCGTGCCCACTTCCCCGGATACCACTCCGTGATGTGTGCCGTGTCTCCGTCCACCAGCAGGTCGGCCATACAGGGGCGTTTCTGTTCGTAGAAGGCCCGCCAGTGGTCAGTGGTGCCGATAAGCTCGTCGCCGGAGATCCCGGTATGTACCTCCAGGGCGTGGTTCCAGGAGATCACCCGGTGATGCTGGTCGATTACGAAGGTGGCGATGGGGGACCCCCGCACTATCGCGTGCAGGCGGCGTTCGCTCCGCTCCAGGGCCTCCACCGCCTCGTGGCGATCGGTCACGTCTCGGCCGACAGACTGGTACTCCACCACCTGCCCCTGATCATCGAAGATAGCCCGGTCGCTCCACCGCTGCCAGCGCATCCTCCCGTCTGGCATGATGATGCGGTGCTCCACAAAGTCCACCGGATGCTCCGGGGTTAACGAAGCAAAGAACCGGGTCACCAGGGTCTGGTCGTCCGGGTGGATCTCCGGACGGAACACCTTCCCCAGCAACTCCTCCCGGGTTTTACTGAAATAGCGCAGGTAGGCCTCGTTCGCGAAGACGTGCGTGCCATCGGGGAGGAAGCGGGAGATGAACTCGGTCTGATCCTCCACCACGTGGCGGTATTTCCGTTCGCTCTCCTGCAGTCGCCGCTCCGCCTCCCGCTGCGAGGAAGCCTTGCGGATGAAGTGGGCGAGCTCCGCAAATTGGCTCTTGGGGTCCCCTCCCTTCTGCAGGTAGTAGTCCGCCCCGCTGTTCAGGGCCTCGATCGCAATCTCCTCCCGGCCCCGCCCGGTGAAGACGATAAACGGGATCTCGTTTCCCTCGCGGCGGATCTGTTTGAGGAACGCGATACCGTCCACCTCGCAGAGCTGGTAATCGCAGACGATCACGTCGAAAGTCTGCTCTTCCAGCGCTCTCTGGGCCTCGAACGCGGAGTGCACCGCCACCACCTCCATATCCCCCTGCCTCTGGAGAAAGATGCGGCTCACATCGCAGATCGCCGGTTCGTCATCCACGAAGAGCACCCGCAAGGTGCGGGATGGATCGTGTATCCGCTCTCCCTGATTCCATCCCTTTTCCGGGGTCGCCTTCGCTACCGCGTCCCCTTCCTGCACCACCATCCCCTGCGGTTCAGTCTTCCCGTGCATGATGTTTTTGCCGTCGACTCTCTGATTGAAAATTTCATGGGAGTACTTATATTGTAAACGGTGGGTGTAATTTCAAGGGCGTTGAAAAAATTTTAATGGCACTAAAAAGCAATTGTCCGTTTGTAATAAGCATCGCCCATTGAATTTTTCTAGTATGTCATCATTTCTGAATCCGACATTACGCCTGCTGACCGCATCTGCCCCAGTGGGCATCTCCGGGAGCTTGCGGGTGTATATCGCCTTCCTGCTTGCGGGAATCGCGCCGTATCTGATCCCCTGCATCGCTTCGGGGCTGATTATCTACGCGACCTACACGCTGGACCGGGCCAGCCCCTGCGCCGAGGACGAGGTTAACCAGGGGTATCTCGCCTTCGCCAACCGGCGCATCGGGGTGGCCTGGTGCATCCTCGCCTACCTGCTCGGGGCAGCCTTGCTCTTCCGGGAGGGCATCTTTCTCGTTCCTATCCTGCCCCTCGTTATCGGGTACTTGTACACCAAGGGCATTCGGGTGGGGTTGCACACCTTCAAGCTGAAGGGAGGCGCCGGCATGAAGAACGCAGTGATCGGCCTCACCTGGGGCGGATCGATCGCGCTCGTCGTCGCCCACTGGACCACCAGCCCGGTGATCGTCCT